>NZ_PIRM01000001.1:600000-855237 GCF_003049735.1 Campylobacter concisus
TTACGCTGATTTTATCTACTGTAATATTGACAAATTCACTTAAATTTTTAAGCTCCTCAAGCTCTTCCTTAAAGTGTTCAAAGAAATTTATATGAAATTCATTCTCGATAGCTTTGATATCAAGCCCAAAATTACTCATTAAGTTCATAATCACACTCTTTCTAAGCAAATCTTCATCACTTAGATAAATTCCCTTTGCATATGGCAACCTTCCACTATCGATCGCCTTTTCATACTCGTCCATATCTTTATGATTTTGTGCGTAGTGTCTTTTGCACTCACCGATACTTGTCACGCCTATACCAATAAGATCAGCGCCACCCTTTGTCGTATAACCTTGAAAATTTCTATGCAAAGTACCATTTGCAAGAGCACCAAAAAGCTCATCGTTTGGCTTTGCAAAGTGATCCATTCCTATCATTTTATAGCCACTTTTGGTTAAAAACTCAGCTGTAAATTTTAAAATTTCAAGCTTCACTTCTGGATTTGGCAATGTGGTTTCATCAAATTTACGCATTGATTTTTTTATCCACGGTACATGAGCGTAGTTAAATACCGCAAGCCTATCTGGATCAAGTGTGAGGGCTAGTTCAAGCGTCTTTTTAAAGCTCTCTAGGCTTTGATACGGCAGGCCATAGATTAGGTCCATATTGATTGATTTTATGCCCTTCTCTCTAGCCATTTTTACAGCATTTTGAGTGATCTCATAGGGCTGAATTCTATGAATTTCTTTTTGTACTTTTTCATCAAAATCTTGTACACCGTAGCTTATGCGGTTAAAGCCATGAGATATGAGCACGTCAAGCTGCTCATTTGTCAAAAATCTCGGATCTATCTCGCAGCTTATCTCAGCCTCTTTTGAGAAATTTTTAAATTTAGATTTGATTAGTTTTATGATCTCATCAAGCTGAGCGGCATTATAAAATGTCGGTGTACCGCCACCAAAGTGCATCTGTAAGACCTCAGCGCTAGTATCCAGGTGGCGAGCTAAAATTTCAAGCTCTTTTTCTATATATCTTATATATTTCTCTTTGCGATCCTCTTTACTAGTATAGATGACATTACAGCCACAAAAATAACAAGCACTTCTGCAAAATGGCAAGTGCAAATAAAGCGAAAGCGGTCGATTAAGATCACGATTTTCAAGTTCTTTTATATAAGCTTCATAGCTAAATTTATCACTAAACTCTGGTGCTGTCGGATAGCTCGTATATCTTGGCCCTGGCCTTGAATACTTCACATAAGCACTAAAATCAATCATCTGCCCTACTCCTTGCCATTTGAATCACCTCTTTTATGTCTACAAATAAATTTGGGTGTTCTTTTTTGATATTTTTTACCAGCTTGTCAAGATCAATATTAAATTGTCTGCTTTTTTTATCGCTTGCTATCTTTTTTATCTCATCCATAGCAACCACCCAAACATCGCTAAAATCAACTGGAATGTTTTGCCAGATCGTCTTTTCAAGCCTTAGATCAAAATTTTCTTTTTGAGACTCTTTTAAGGCCTCGATCAAAGCCGAAAGCGATTTTACAGAGATTACCGTGTGTAAATTTTGATTTTCATCAATACCAAACCACGGCTCTTTTGAGTCCCAAGAGCCACTTTTTAAATTTAAAATATGCTCATTTGGATTTTTGGTTGACACTATCTCAAAGATCGTTTTTTCAGGGCTACTCAGCCCAAGGTTATTGCCGATCTCATCTATCTCATCATATATATTTTTCTCTTTACTCATCTTCTTCTCTCATCCAGCCAGACCATCACGCCTTTTTGGGCATGGAGTCTGTTTTCAGCCTCGCTAAAAATTTCATCTGCGTGCTTCTCAAAAACTGCCTCGCTCACCTCGTAGCCCCTATAAGCTGGCAAGCAGTGCAAAAATATCGCATCTTTTTTAGCTAGGCTCATCAAATTTTCATCCACGCAGTATCCAGCAAAGTCTTTTAGCCTCTTCTCTTTCTCGGCCTCTTGCCCCATCGATACCCAAGTGTCCGTAGTCACTACATCGGCACCATTTACCGCTTCTTTTATATCATTTGTGATAAAAATTTTCGCACCTGAAATTTTTGCGTTTTCATTAGCTATCTTTAAAATTTCTGCATCCACTTCGTAGCCTTTTGGCGTGGCGACTCTTAGCTCAAGTCCAAGTTTGCTAGCTAGCATGAGCCACGAGTGAGTCATGTTGTTGCCATCACCTACATACGCGACCTTCTCGCCGGCGCTAAATTCTAGCATCGTAAGATAATCTGCCATGAGCTGCACTGGGTGAAATTTATCGCTTAAGCCGTTTATCACTGGTACGCTTGAAAATTTAGCAAATTCTTCTAGCGTCTCGTGCTTATCGACCCTTAGCATAGCCATATCACACATCCTGCTTATCACTCTAGCAGTGTCACGTATAGGCTCACCACGTCCTATTTGTATATCATTTTTGCTTAAAAATAGCGCATATCCGCCAAGCTCATGCATGCCCACATCAAAGCTCACTCTAGTTCTAGTTGAGCTTTTTTCAAATATCATCGCAAGCTTTTGATCTTTTAGATATGGCTTAAATTCTCTAGCCTTCGCCTCTTTTTTGATCTTGCGGGCTAAATTTATCATCTGCTCGATTTCATCTTTACTAAAGTCATTTAGTGTCAAAAAGTGCCTCATCTTAGCCCTTTAAAATTTTAGCCGCTTCTTTTGCATGATAGGTGATGATCAAATTTGCCCCTGCTCTTTTAAAGCCGATTAATGTCTCCATCATGACGCGCTCGTAGTCGATGATACCAGCTTTTGCGCCAGCTTTTAGTAGTGCGTACTCGCCACTTACGTTATAGACGCAAAGTGGCAGAAGTGTTAAATTTCTAAGCTCTCTAACGATGTCAAGATAGGCAAGCGCTGGCTTTACCATCAAGATATCAGCGCCTTGCGCCTCATCCTGCAAGCTCTCATTTATGGCTTCCAAGCGGTTTGCGCTGTCCATTTGATAGCTCTTTCTATCGCCAAAGCTTGGAGCGCTTTGCGCCACGTCACGAAATGGTCCGTAGTAGGCTGAGGCAAATTTAGTCGAGTACGCCATCACTGGTAAATTCTCAAAGCCGTTGCTATCAAGCGCCTCTCTTAGTGTTGCAATTATGCCATCCATCATACCGCTTGGTGCGATCATGTCGGCGCCATTTTGAGCGTGTATCAAAGCTTGTTTAGCTGAAATTTCAAGCGTTGCGTCGTTGTCGATGGTGTTGTGTACATGGTCGATTATGCCGCAGTGGCCGTGGTCTGTGTATTCGCAAAAGCAAAGATCAGTGACGACTACCAAATTTGGGAATTTATCTTTTATCGCTCTAAGCGCAGTTGCTATGATGCCGTCATTGCTTAGTGCGTCGCTACCAACGCTATCTTTTAGGCTTGGTATGCCAAATAAAATGATCGATTTTATGCCTAAATTTACTATCTCTTCGCACTCTTTTAAAATTTCATCGATACTCATTTGATAGACGCCTGGCATCGAAGCGATCTCGTTTTTAACGCCTTTGCCCTCGACTACAAAGAGCGGATAGATGAAGTCATTTACGCTAAGGCTAGTCTCTCTTACCATGTCTCTTAGGGCTGGATTTATTCTTAATCTTCTAAAACGTTTAAACATATTTTTGCCTTTTCTTTGTTAAAATGCGTGATTTTTAGCTAGTTTAGCACAGTTGGAGTAAATTTAAAATGAAAATAGAAATTTCAAACGCCGCAAATCTACCTTCAAGATTTGGCACTTATAAGGTTCAAGCCTTCAAAGAAGGGGCAAAAGAGCACCTTGTGATCTACAAAGAGCCTTTAAGCGAAGTGATAAATCTTAGAATTCACTCCGAATGCCTAACTGGCGATGCGATCGGAAGCCTAAAGTGCGACTGCCGCGACCAGCTTGAAGCGAGCCTAAAATATATCGAAGAAAATGGTGGCATGGTCATCTACCTGCGTCAAGAGGGCAGAAATATCGGGCTTTTAAACAAAATAAACGCTTATAGCCTCCAAGACAAGGGCTTTGACACGATAGAAGCCAATCACCAGCTAGGTTTTAAGGCCGATGAGAGGACATACGAAGTGGTTGATTTTATCCTAAATCATTACGGCATAAAAGAGGTAAATTTACTCACAAATAACCCATTAAAACTTCACGGACTAAGCTCAGTAAAGATCGTAAAACGCGTGCCTATCGTCATCAAGCCAAATAAATTCAACGAAGGCTACTTGAAAGTAAAAAAAGAGCAAATGGGGCATATTTTGTAATGAAAAATGAGCTTTCTCTGCCAGCTGATTTTGACGAAAAAATAAAAATTTACGCTCAAATTTTTACTAAATTTAACAAGGTTCATAGCCTAAGCAACTATAAAGATATAAGCGAACAGGTGCTTGATAGCATAAAGCCGCTTGAGATTTTTGACCTAAGTGCCAAAACGGCGATCGATGTTGGTAGTGGGGCTGGCTTTCCAGCGATATTTTTAGCCCTTGCGATGTCTCAAACGAAGTGGCATCTTTTTGAGCCAATAGCCAAAAAGTCATCATTTCTAAGCTATGCTAAGATCGAGCTTGGCTTGCAAAATTTAGAAGTTCATAGCCAAAAGATCGAGCTTGCAGATAAATTTATAGCTGATCTCATCACCTCAAGGGCGCTTAGCAAGACAAAAGAGCTCATAAAAATTTGCGAGGGATTTTACGATGAAAATACTAAATTTCTCATCTACAAGGGCTCAAGCGTTATGGATGAAATTTCAGGCATAGACGCGCAAATTTATAATGAAAAAAATAGAAACTACATATATTTTAATTTCAAAAAACATGGAGAAAAACATTGAAATACTTGCTTTTTGTAGCGATTTTGGTTGCGATTTACATCATATTTTTTAAAAATAGAAAAAATAGCGACAAAATAAGCACCAGTAACTTCGAAGAGTGCAGCAAATGCGGTGTCTTTAGCGACATCGATCAAATGGTGCTGCGAGACGGAAAATACATCTGTAAAGAGTGCATAAAGGGTGAGGGATGAAAATTTTGGGTGATGAGCTGATCAAATTTGAGCCATTATATCTTTGCAAAAGTGAAGATGAAATTTCAAACGGCAGGCAAAATCTCTTTAAATTTGATAGAAATTTGATAAAAAGGGCGTTAGAAGCTGGAGCAAGCTTTAGCATCATCGCAAATGATCTAAACGAAGCTATCGTTGCAAACGCGGCTGGAGCAAAATTTATTATCGCAGATATTGACATTGCAAAAGATCTAGCAAAGATAGCTGAGAGTTATCTATTTGACGCGCTTATAGCTGTTTTGATAAAAGATGAAAGCGAGCTAGCACAGCTTGCAAAATTTAACATCGATGCCGCAATCTTGCCAAACGCTATAAAAGAATAAGGACAAAAATGGAAATTTTCAAAACCGCTTTTTTAATGGTTACTTTAATGCTGATTTTTATCGCTGTTGGCGGATATATTGGCGGTGAGCAGGGTATGATGATCGCCTTTTTGATAGCGGCTGGCACAAATATCTTTTCATATTTTTTTAGTGATACTCTGGTGCTTAAAAGATATAACGCTATCCCAGTCGATGAGAGTAACGCTCACGGGCTTTATGAGATCGTATCTCGTCTCACACAAAAGGCAAATTTGCCTATGCCAAAAATTTACATCATACCAGAAGAGGTACCAAATGCCTTTGCCACGGGCAGAAACCCAAGCCATGCAGCCGTTGCAGTAACCGAGGGGCTTTTAAAAATTTTAAATGAAAACGAGATCGAGGGTGTGCTAGCTCACGAGCTAAGCCACGTAAGGCATTACGACATCCTAACTGGCTCAATCGCTGCCATACTAGCTGGCGCTATCGCAATGCTTGCAAATTTTGCTAAGATTGGTGATATTGCTGGGCAAAGCAGCGGTTCAAGAAGAGGTGGCGGTAATGCCATCGTTATGCTAGCACTTGCTATACTCATGCCAATAGCTGCCACAATCATCCAAATGGCGATCTCAAGGGAGCGCGAGTACAAGGCGGACAAAGGCGCAGCCTATCTAACAGGACACCCAGAGTGGCTTGCAAGTGCTCTAAGAAAGCTTGAGAGCTACTCAAATTCTTACGTTATGCAAAACGCAAGCGAACAAAGTGCTCATATGTTTATCGTAAATCCATTTGGCTCGCTAACTAACAAGCTTGGCGTACTTTTTAGAACGCATCCAAGCACTAGCGATAGGATTGCTGAGCTTGAAAAACTTGAACAAGAGATAAAAAGAGGCATATAAAAATTTAGTCCTTAGTAAAATTTGGGCTAAATTTCTTCTTTCTACTATCTTTTTTGGCCTTAAATTTATAAATTTACAAAAATTTTAAATTTCATGAGCGAGTAATTTCGGCTCTGATTTTAGTGGCAAACTTTTCGAGGCCTAAAATCAGTAGTCGATTCTTGTAAGTAAATAGAATTTTAAAATTGTAAAGGATTAAATTTACAACCAAAAACTGAAATTTAGCCCCAGGTTTCACTGCAATTTCTTGCAGTCGCGATCTTCTATAGTGTACTCAAAAATAAGCTCACCATTTTCTGAATAGAAAAGCTCATCCAAGGTGACACCGATGCTTAGCATATTTAAGATCTCTTTATCCTTGCAAGCAGTTCGTAAATTTTCCTTTTTGATAGCTTCGATAAATTCTAAAAGCTCTTTTTCCTCAAGTCTTTTGATCTCTTGTTTTCTTGCGTATTTGATGGCATATCTATAAATGAGCGTATCGCCGACATTTAGGATGTCGTTAAGCGTAAGTGTTGGCGTACAGATAAATGGAAGCTTTTTTTTGTAGTAAGTTGCATGATTTTTCGCTGCCATATCTGGCGTAAGAGCCAGGGCAAGCGAGTAAAAAAACAGTAAAAAAATGACTACTCGCAACTACTTTTATCCAAATTTATATCAAAAAAATGCCTACCCTCAAAGCCGTAACTACCACTTAGCGTGATGCCACGATTTAGCACAGCTCTAGCCATGCCTGAGTTACAAAGCGCATCTTTTCCATTTTTATAAAACTCATCTTTTAAAGCTAAAATTTGAGCTTTGTTGTAGCCTTTTATCTTCTTTGCCTTGGTCTCGTTTAAAACAAACTCACCGTGTATGTTTAGCCCGCTACTACTCACATCTTTTAGCGTGATCATCTCATCGACTCTGCTTGGTAAATTTGGCTTTGCGGTTTGGACGACAAAAGCTGGGATCTGCTTAGTGTCAAGCTGATTTAGTATCTGCTCATAAATCTTAAACTCACTCTCTTGCACACCAAAAGCAAGGCTAGCAAGAGCTAATAAAACGATCTTTTTCACATATTTCCTTTATATAAATTTCCTAGTGATGTTTGGCGAGAGCTTTACTAAAATATCATAACTTATCGTATCAAAAAATTTCGCCCAAACATTTGCATCCTCAAAGACACAGACCCACTCGCCGCTATCTTTACAACTAAAGCTATCCATTGAAATTTTGCCCAGTATTGGCTCGTTATTGGCAAGTCTTAGCTCGCCACATCCATTGTATCTTAGCAATCCATCGCCATATCCAAGATCATAAGTGGCTACATTTATATCTTCTTTTGCGCTAAATTTAGCACCATATCCAACACCTTGACCATTTTTTAAAATACGCCTACTAACTCTTCTTGCCCATAGCGAAAGTACTGGCTTTAAGTCCAAACTATCACCAAACTGAGCGTATCCATACTGAGCGATACCAACGCGCACCATATCATCATCGATTTTACTTGCTCTTTCAAGCGCAGCTGAGTTGTGAGAGTGAAAGATCGGTTTTTTTATACCAAACTCATCGCAAAGAGCTAAAATTTTCTCTTTTGCAGCCCTAAAATTTTCCCTTTGCACAAAATAATCAGCATTTAGCTCATCACTTGCGCGAAAATGAGTATAAGCTCCAAGAAGCTCTAAATTCCTTCTTGTTAAAATTTCAAAGGCGTAATCAAGCTCGCTAATATCAAGCCCATTTCTATGCATACCAGTGTCGATTGCAAGATTGATTTTTGAGCCATCTTTTATCTTTAAAAGTGCCTCTATGTCGTTTATCGAGTAGATAAATTTACTACTTTCATTTCCGGTTGGGATATGTGAGAGAATGAGAATATTTTCAAATATGTCAGAAATTTCATTTGCCTCAAACTCACTTTTTACAGCACAAATTTCTATGCCAAATTTTTTAGCTTCATTTGCAATAAGCCTTGCGCCATGGCCATAAGCATTGTCTTTTAATACAACTATTACTTTCTCTTTGCCACCAGCTTTAGCACAAATTTGAGTGAGGTTATGGATATATGAAGCTTTATTTAGGCGTATTTCAGACATTAAAATTCACATTAAAAGCAGTATAAACATCCGGTAAAAGTTTTCTTACGTTGTAGTCAAATGCATAAAATTTAGCGTAAATTTCTTTCAGATCAGCCTCTTTTACTTTGCTAAAATCAAAAACATCAGTACCATCTTTCTTTGGAACTTGGCGGTCAAGCTCAGCAAAAAAAGCAGCTCTTGCCTCTAAAATTTTTTCGATTTTTTCTTTTACTTCTTGAGATTTTTCCACTTTTACTCCTCTATAAAAATTTTCATATCATCGTTATAAAGCTTCACATAAAGCGTCTTTTGCCCAGCAAATTTATGTGTATCTGAAACATAATCCTCATAAAAACTCACACGAAAAAGCCTATCATTTTTAAGATTTGGATAAGGCGTTATGAGAAAATTTGAAAAACTAATGCGTTTTTTCTCTTTTTTAGAAAAAATAGCCCGCTTCATACTTTTAAATTTTTCCAAGCTCATACCATCGTATCGCTCAAAGTTTTTATCATAAAATTTAAGATAGTTTTCAATGTCGCTCTCGCTCCATGTCTTTTTCCAGCCCAAAAGCCCAGAAATGATCACTGCAATATCTTTTGCACTAGCTTCTGGACGCTTATCTTCGTAGATAAATGCAAGTGTTTTTTTGTGATCCACTACATCATCAAATTTCATCAAAGTATCATTTTGCATAGCCACGCAGCCTTTTGTTTTTAGCTCGTCTGTCCTTTGACCATCAAGCGGGTAGCCATGTATCCAAATGCCACCACCATTTCGCTTTGCAAGCTTATCAAGCAAATTTGGGTATGAAAGCGAAAATGCAAGTGGGCCAAGATATCTATCATTTGGCGTAAATCTACGTGTAAGCTGATACACTCCAACCGGTGTTTTTAGATCGCCTTCAAGAAGCTTATCACCATTTTTGCCAACTATAACACTTGAGCTAAAAAGCTTTTTTGTAATGCCGCCATTATAAGAGATCACTTCAAGCTTTTTTTTAGTTTTATCAACTACACTTAGAAGTATCTCGTTGTCATAATATCCATATCTTACATCCTTGCCTTCAAGCTTTTTTAGCCAGTAATCCTTACTTAAAATATTTTTTTCGATGGCATCAATGACAGCAGCTGAGCCATTTTTTAAGTAAATTTCTTCGTAATTTTGGGCAAAAAGACAAGGCGATAACGCGATGAAGAAAAATATAATTTTTTTCAAGTGAAATATCCCAAAAAGTAAAATTTAGTCCGTCATTATATCCTAAAAAATTTATATTTTTAGGTTTTAAAGGTAAATTAAGTAATCCTAAGTGTATAATGTGAAAACCATTATTAATTTTATCACAAAGGAAAAATATGAAAAAAATCGTTTTTGGTGCGATGCTTGCAGCTTCTGCTCTTATGGCGGCTGATATCAGCCTAGAAAATGTTAGAGCTAGAGATACAAAACCTGGCACAAACAATAGTGCAATTTTTATGGATATAAAAAATACTTCAAATTCTGATGTAAAGCTTATTGGCGCTCATTCAAGCGTTTGCAAAAGTACAGAAATTCATACACACAAAATGAATGATGGTATGATGGCTATGGTTCAGATTGAAGATGCAGTGATACCAAAAAAAGGTGAAACAAAACTAGCTCCTGGCGGTTTACACATTATGCTTATGGATCTAAATAAACCATTAAAAGATGGTGATAAAGTTGATTTAGAGCTAAAATTTAGCAATGGCGAGAGCATAAAGCTTGATAATATCGGAGTAACTAAAAACTTTAAATAATGAAAAAAATCATAATTATTTTTTCATTTATCTTTATTGTTCTAGGTGCTTTTTCGATAGGCTATAAGCTTATGACAACAAGTAAGGAAGATCCACCTGAATTTGCTGATCTAAACACATCGCTAGATCCTTTAAAATGTGATCTAAACAATAAATCTTGTGAGATGGAATTTAAAGGCGTAAAGCTAAAAATAGACATCTCGCCAAGACCTATTTATGCTATGAGACCTTTTAGCTTTAAAATCATTAATGGTAAAAATTTAGGGCTAAAAAATCCAAGTCTTGAAATAGACGGCATAAATATGAATATGGGATCGATCAAAGCAAGACTTGAGCCAAGAGGCGATAACTTAACTGCCCAAGTAGTGCTAAGTGCTTGTGTTGTCGAGCTTATGAGATATCGATTTAAAGTGCTTGATGACGAAAAAGAAACTGGTTTTTTTGTAGATCTTGATCTAAAATTATAGAGGGTAACGATGAAAAAGGCATTTTGGGGCTTAATAATAATCTTAATTTGTATAGGTGTTGCACTTTTGCTAATAAAGCCAAACAAGTATGATTTTAAGGCACTTTCACAAAATGGTGAAGTAAGTCTTAAAAATTACGACGGAAAGTACAAAGTTATATATTTTGGTTATCTTTTTTGCCCCGATGTCTGCCCTACTGCGCTCTCTTTGATTGGCGATGAGCTAAATAAACTAAAAAGAGATGACTTTGAGTTACTTTTTATTACACTTGATCCTGAACGCGATACTCCTGAAAATTTAACTCTAATGGCAAAAAATTTCTATAAAGATGCTGATGGATTAAAACTAAACGCCTTAAAAGAAGTGGCAAAAACCTATGGTGTAAAATTTCAAAAAGTCCGTCTTGAAAACTCAGCCATGGGCTACTCTGTTGCCCACAGCTCTTCAATATACTTAATAGACAAAAAAGGAAATTTTTATAAAGAAATTTCAAATCTAACAAATGAAAACATTGGAGAAAATTTATTAAATTTGATCAAAGATAGACCTTAGGCTAGAAAATTTAGTAAGCCAAAACTGACCTACTAAAATTCTTTATGCAAATATCATCTCAAGATCTTCTAAACTAAAATTAATTCACTTGTTATGTTTTTGATTTTAATGCTCGCTGAGTGATTTTTTCACCCAAAATCTATTAACCCTTGAACATAAATTTAATCTACAAGCCAAACAAAGTTGATTAAGTGAGAGCAGTACTAGCAACAAATTTATTAAGAAGATCTATACAAAAGGTGGGCTTTTGCACTATAAATTTTAATCATAATGCAAAAGCCAGAAATTTGGTTTTGCTATTTCACTCTATGATGCACGCTGCCGCCATAAGTAATATCCTCAGCCTTTACCTCATCACTTGTTAAAATTTCACTTATCTTGCCATTTTCTTCTAGCTTTTTCCTATTTTCTTCGGCATCTTCTTGATAGCTATAAACCATCGCAACACTCACTACTCCACTGATAGCTTCTATATTTTTAAAATTTTTTATCTCATCTTCAATACTATCTGAGCTAACTACCACTACGATTCTATCGTCTGCGTCAGTTATTATTTCACACTCTTTTAGCTTTTTTATCTCATTTTTTACACTTTCATTTTTATTGTCCGTATAAACTATTAAACTTGAAATATTCATTTAATTCTCCAAAACAAAATTTTATTCTCATAGGCTGAAGTTACGACTTCATTATCGCTTATAAAAACTATGCTATTTATCGTACTTTGTCCAGTTTTTAGCATTGCGATATTTTCTAAGCTTTTGCTATCAACTAAATTTACATCGCTCATCTCATCACTCATATAAGCCGCCACTCTACCATCATCGCTAAGGCCGACACCATAGACCAAAAAGCCGGTATTTATCTTTTTTAGGCTTCCAGCTGAAAATATCCCCACTATCCTGTCGGTGCCTCCGCTGATCATGACTCCATTTTTATATGAGATGTCGTAGATATTATCTGTATGAATGTCTAAAATTTGATCCATTTTTTTAGCTTTTATGTTATAAAAGTAGACCTTCCCACTCTCGCAAGCGATAGCTAGCGTGCTTCTATCTTCGCTTATCTCCATATCTGAGAGCATTGCGATTGAAATTTTAAAGCTATCATAAATTTCGCTACTTTTTAGGTTTAAAAAGTAAATTTCATTGCTAATTGAAGCAAGCACAACATGCTCATTATCTAAAAATAATGCCTTTTTTATTGCTTGATTTGGTATTTTTATGCTTTTCATCTGTCCATTTTCTCTTATATAAAGCACCTTTGTAGCATAGTCACCCTCACTTAGGATGAGTATCTTGCCATTTAACTCATCAACGTTTAAAATTTTTGGTCTTTCATGATCGCTAACGTAGGTTTTTATATCATCCATTTTGATGATCTCTTCAAATTTATCTTCTTTAGGATCATAAATTTCAACCGTCCCTCCATCAGTCGCGATAAAGAGTTTGCCATTTATTAGCGTTGTGCTTAGCACATTTGCACTAGCCTCTATTTGCTTGTATGGCGTAGTGATCTCGCTTGCAAAGATAAAATTTAATAGACAAAAAATAAAAAACAAAGCTCTCATAAGGCCTCCATTTGAAGTGAATTTTTAAAGCAAACATCAAAGCACTCGCCGCAACTTACGCAGTTTTGATTAACAATAGGACGAAAAACGCCAAGAAATTCGACTGCTTTAAATTTGCAAGCATCAAGGCAGTTGTAGCAGATCGTATCATTCCACGCTAGACAGCTAGAAACATCGATGCTAACTTTTGCATTTATACTCTTTGGTGAGTTTAAGCTTAATGTCTTTTTACCAAGACTCTCACAAGCTCTTACGCACTCTTCGCAAAAGTCACAGCCCAGCTTTTTAACTTTAAAAACTACCCTTTCATTTTCAAAGCTAAGAAGCTCTTTTTCACAAGCATTTACGCAGCTAGCATCGCATCCACCGCAGTCAAACTCACCGCTAAAAAATGGCGGAGTTATAAATTTGGGAGCAGATTTTGCCCCCAAAATTTTACTAAAAAGCTCTCGCCTGCTTTGCATTATTTAACACCATCGTTTAAAACATCTAGCAAGTTTGACTTATGAGTGCCGTTTTTATCTCTAAAATCAGGCTTAAATTTATTACCGACTAGCTGAGTTAAGCCAGTTTGTTGCTCAACGTGGCATGTTGTGCAGTTATATCTTTCATCATCAAGCTTGCCTGCAAGATCTTTTTTATTTCTGATGTCATAAAGATGAGATGATGGTATCGGTGTTGCTCCACTATCTTTTGCAAACTCAGGCATATGGCAGGTTACGCACATATTCATATCCTTTGTGATAGGTACTAAACCCTCAGTATCGTGTGGGATAAATGGCGGTGCATTTTCAAAAGACCTATCAAATTTCTTTGACATACCAGCTGGCTCTTTTGTGTAGTTCACATCTTTTAATACAACGTCTTTATCGTCTAGCAAATCGATATTTCTAAAGCCGATTTGCGAATCACTAATACTTGGATTATTAAAAGTACATGCCGCAAAAAACGCAGCACACAATCCTCCAAGCATCATTATTTTTATTTTCATTTTTCTCTCCTTAAATTTCTAATACTAAATTTCAATGCCCCGTCTCCACAAACATCAATACACCTGCCACAGCTTATGCACTCGCTTGAGCTAACCGAGCGGCTCTCTTTACCGATCATGTCAAGCACTTGCATCTCTGGACAAATAAGCTTACATTTCATACATTTTGTGCAAGCCTGGGCATCATGTTTTACTCTAATTAGGGCAAATTTTGAGATGATGGCATAAAAGGCACCAAGCGGACAAACGTGCGAGCAAATACCACGCTTTAACACAAACATATCAAAAGCAATGATCGCAACCGCTATGCCTAAAGCACTAGCTGAGCCGTAAATAATGCCACGCTGAATAATGCCAATATAGTTAACGCTCTCAAATACTGGATAAGATAAAGCAAGGCTTAATATAAGAGCAAGAGCCAGCAAGTAATAACGTAAATTTTTACTCACATTTAAGACTTTTTCGCCCTTAAAGCCAAATTTCTCTCTTAGTTTAAAAGCGATATCAGTTAGCAAATTTATCGGGCATATCCACGAACAAAACGCTCTTGGAGCAACTAGTGCGTAAAATGCAAAGATAATGCCAGCTCCAATAATTGCATTTATGCCGGCACTAAAGCTTGCAAGTAAAATTTGAACCAAAGCAAATGGATCGCTTAGTGGAATTTTTCCAAAAAGCAAAGATGAGCTTAAATTTCCGCTAAGTATCTTAACTCCATAAAAATTTCCTAGGATAAATAGTGCTAGGATAGAAATTTGAGTTATTCGTCTTAAGATTAAAAATTTCATAGCTCACCACCATTTAGATAATCAGTCGCTTTTTTAATGTCAAGCTTTATTTTGCTGTCCGCATCATCTATGCGTCTTTCATCTTCTTTTATCCAGCCTTTGACGTAGTTATCGCCTACTTTGCCAAGCACCGCATCGCGGTTTAGCACGGTAATGGCTGCTTTTTTAGTGATACAGGCTCGCTCGCATAGGCCACATCCGGTGCAGATGTCGCTATCGACCACTGGAAGTAAAAAGGCATGCTTTTGCGTCCTTTCGTTGCGGCGATACTCAAGATACAAGGCCTTATCTATGAGCGGACAGGATCTATAGCAAGCATCGCACTGTATTCCCCAGTATGCCACGCAGTTTTTCATATCAACCACCGCAACACCCATTTTGGCCTTATTTATGTCAAGCTTGCCTTTTGTGCTTACTAAATTTACGTCCAAAGCTCCAGTCGGACAGGCTGGCACACAAGGGATATTTTCACACATATAGCAAGGAATTTTTCTAGGCTCAAAATAAGGCGTTCCAATGCTTATGCCATCTTCTAGCGATGAGAGCTTTAGCGTATCAAATGGACAAGCCTCTACGCAAAGCCCACACCTAATGCAGCTTTGTAAAAATTGCTTCTCTTCTTTTGCACCAGGAGGCCTAAGAAGCATAAGTGGCGAGGCTTTGGCACTAAGCGACCAAACAAAGCCTCCGCCAAGAGCTAAAAGCGCTACTTTTGCTCCAAATTTTAAAGCCTCTCGCCTACTTGAAAATCCCATATCGCTCACCTATGCTTTGTAAATTTTAACCGCACACTTTTTATAATCAGTCTCTTTTGAGATTGGGCAAGTAGCGTCAAGACATACTTTGTTTATATATACGTTTTCATCAAAGAAAGGCACATAAACAAGACCTACTGGCGGCTTATTTCTACCTTTTAGATCTACTCTTGCTTTTACCTTGCCGCGGCGTGATTCGACCCAAACGATCTCATTTTGCATTACGCCAAGATTTTTAGCATCATCTTCATGCATATAGCAAAGCGCCTCTGGAACCGCTCTATAAAGCTCAGGAACACGCATAGTCATCGTACCTGTATGCCAGTGCTCTAGCACACGGCCAGTACATAGCCAGAATGGATAATCTTTACTTGGCATCTCGCATGGATCCATGTAAGGACGGAAGAAAATTTTTGCTTTGTTTGCAAGAGATGTTTTATCTTTATTTGTAACGCCTTTTAGATCGCCTGTTGGAAGGGCTGCGTTTTTGTTGCCATAGAATGCAAATTTCTCATTTGGGGCAGCTTTTTTAGCGTATGGGTCAAATTTAGTATTAAATCTCCACTGAGTCTCTTTGCCATCAACTACTGGCCATCTAAGACCTCTTACTCTGTGGTAAGTATCAAAGTCTGCTAGGTCGTGGCCGTGTCCAACGCCAAATTTTCTATACTCTTCCCAAAGATATTTATGGACGAAAAATCCATATCCTTTAAATTCTTTACCATCTGAGCCGATCACCTTTCTGCTATCGCCAAATACTTCTGTATTGTCGTAGTTTTCTATGATCGGATCGTTTGCACTAAATTTCTTAGCCTCTTCGTTAGCAAAAAGTACGTCAAATAACGTATCTTCTTCGCTATACCCCATAGCTTTTGCCTCTTCAAGCACATTTGGAAGTGTCACTTTATCATTTACTTTTTTCTCACCCCAAACATCTTTTAGCTTAAAGCGTTTACTAAACTCCATCATTTGCCAAATATCAGGCATCGCTTCGCCAACCGGAAGTACTTGCTGTCTCCAGTGTTGTGTTCTTCTCTCAGCATTACCGTATGCGCCCCATTTTTCATAGATCATCGCAGTTGGGAGAATAAGGTCAGCAACTTTTGCAGAAATTCCTGGATAAGGATCGCTTACAACGATGAAGTTATCCATCTCACGAGCTGCTTTGATCCAGTGGTTTGCGTTTGCAGTATTTTGCCACGGATTATTTACTTGAACCCATATAAATTTAACCTTACCATCTTCAAGATCACGCATCATTTTTACGTAGTGAGAAGCGAGTACGCCACTTAGTGTTCCAGTAGGAAGTTTCCAAATTTTTTCAGTTATCTCTCTATGTTTTGGATTCTCAATAACCATATCAGCTGGCAAGCGGTGAACAAATGTTCCAACCTCTCTTGCAGTTCCACACGCACTTGGTTGACCAGTTAAAGAAAATGCTCCTGAGCCTGGAAGTGCTTGCTTACCAAGTAAGAAATGCACCATATAAGCTTGCTCATTTACCCATGTACCACGTTGGTGTTGATTAAAGCCCATCGTCCAAAAACTTACGACTTTGCGGTTTTTCTCGATGTAAAGATCAGCAAGTGCCTTTAGCTTTTTCTTAAATTCTTCTATATCTTCATTTGGATCGCCCTTTGCCACCTTTGCTGTAAAGTCAAGTGTGTAAGGTGCAAGAGCTTTTTTAAACTCTTCAAATGTTATTTGCCAATGTGCGCCAGATTTTGCAGCATTTTTATTTTCTAGCGTATCGCCAGCTTTTAGTCCAAGATATGCAAGCGTAACACCCTCAGCCTCGCTTAGCACCTTTGACTTCTCGGTAGCAGCAGTGTCTAGCTCGCTTGGAGCATATTTTTTATGATTAATGTCTGGACGAAGACCATATCCGATATCGGCTGGACCAGTTGTAAATACACAGTGTTTTTTAACAAATTCTTCATCGATCATCTCTGGGTGGTTATAAACTATCTCACGAGCGATATAGTTCCAGATAGCAAGGTCAGATGACGGAGCAAAGATGATCTCGATGTCAGCTAAATTTGATGTTCTAGTTGAGTAAGTGCTTAAATTTACAACCTTTACTCTATCAGGATCGCTAAGCTTTCTATCGCTTACGCGCGCCCAAAGGATCGGGTGCATCTCAGCCATATTTGCGCCCCAAGCCACGATAGTATCAGTTAGTTCGATATCATCAAAACAGCCTGATGGCTCGTCTATGCCAAAAACTTGCATAAAGCCAACAACCGCGCTTGCCATGCAGTGTCTTGCGTTTGGATCGATGCTATTGCTTCTAAAGCCACCTTTTATAAGCTTAACAGCAGCGTAACCTTCTGGAATAGTATATTGACCAGAGCCTAGAACTCCGATGCCGTGAGGGCCTAGTTCATCATATGCTTTTCTAAACTGAGCCTCCATAACATCAAATGCTTGCTTCCAGCTTACTTGCTTAAATTTTCCTTTTTTATCAAATTCGCCTTTTTCATTTACACGCAAAAGCGGATGAGTGATCCTATCCTCGCCGTACATGATCTTAGCATTAAAATAGCCTTTAATGCAGTTTAGACCACGATTTACTGGTGCTTCTGGATCTCCTTTTACAGCTACTATCTTGCCTTCTTTTGTAGCGACCATGATACCACAGCCTGTCCCACAAAACCTACAAGCGGCTTTATCCCAGCGCCAGTCTTTTTCGGCTTCGCTTGCTGCACTTAGCGAGCTTGGTACGGCTATACCAGCACTAGCGCAAGCAGCACTAGCTGCAGCACTTTTTATGAATTCTCGTCGATTCATTCTTTCTCCTTTAAAGATTTAAAACAAATTTAATTGATATTAACCTTGTAAAACTTATTTACAACTGATTGACATTTACAAAAATTTCAAGAAACTTAAGCCAAAAATGTAAATATTTTTCTACATAAAAATATTAATTTTGTCACAAAGCACGATTTTAAAAGAAAATACTATTTAATAAAATTTAAAAATTTTAGAGTAGTTATCAAAAAAGCTAAATAAAACAAAGTAAAATTGTTTTTAAATATTTGAGTAAAAAAGTAACATAAAGTATTATTAGAAATTTTTATCTTCTTACTGAAATATCAATAATTGCAAGGATAAATTCTAATAATTTTCATTACATTGCGACAAACATAATCTATAAAAATTTAACTAGCAATATCACTATAAAGCTATAAATATTAGATTATTTTTAAAAATTTTATTATATTTATAAAACAAAAAAATAATTTTAAGATTAGAGATAAAAAGGAGTTATTTTCATCCTCAAATTTTGAGGATGAAATATTAATAAAATTTTAGGTGTTAAGCTATAAGGTTAAAATTTATTCTTTTTAACATCAGCTACTATTGTCTTAGCCATTTCATCGATTTGAGCAGTGATTTCATTTGTTGAACTCACGATATCAACATTTTGCTTTGTAATGCTATCTATCTGGCTTACACTTTGATTTATCATATTTATGCCTTCGCTTTGCTCTCTGATGCTCTCGCTCATCTCGTTAATGCTTTGAGTAAGTATATTTGCATTAGTTTCGATCTCACCAAGTGATTTTTGAGTTCGCTCAGCTAGTTTTCTAACCTCATCTGCAACTACAGCAAAACCTCGTCCATGCTCACCAGCACGCGCTGCCTCGATAGCGGCGTTTAGAGCAAGTAGGTTGGTTTGATCTGCTATATCTCTAATAATAACGATGATATTTTTAATCTCTTCAGATTGTTTTATAACATCTACAGTCTTTTGACTAATTGCACTCATTGAGCTGCTCATTTGCTCGATCGCAGCAGCACTTTCTTGGAGAGAATTTGCTTGTGTGCTAGCACCTTGAGTTACTTGCTTCATTGATGCATCTAAATTTTTGGCTTTTTCTTCTAAGAATTGTGCTTGTTTTAGATTAAACGCAAGCATATTAGCTATCTCTTCGCCAAGCTCGTTTGTTACTAGTTCGACATTGCCTTTGGCATCCAAAATTCTTGAAGTAAAATCAGAATTTCTAAAATCATTAAAAGTTTTTTGGATCATATTTAAATCGCTACCGACTCTTTTTTCCAAAACATCTAGCATTTTATTTAAGACATCTTTTAATTCGATTAGTTTTGGATTAGCTGGAACATCTATTATCCTTGCTTTTAAATTTCCATTTTCTATCGCCTTTGCAGTCTCAACAGATTGAGATACCACTCTAGAGTCTTGATCGGCATTGTCAAAAATTTTAGCAATATTATCATTTATTAGTTTGCTCATTACGCCAAATTCATCTTTTGTTGCCACCTTTGAAACAACTGGCTCTTTTATCTCAAAATTTAAAAATCTAAAGAAACTAACCAAAGCATCTGTAATAGTTTTAATAGGATTAAGCGATCTTTTTAGCAAGAAATATACAAATGCAGACAAGACAACTATAAATATAAAGGCTAAAATAATTTGAACTTTTAAAATAGGTAAAGTATGCGAGCTAAAGATATTTTGATCCATAGCTGTTATTGCCAACCAACCTTTATCATTTATCTCTAACATATAGGCATAGACATCTTCGCCTTTTGTATTTTTATATGCTATTAATCCATTTTCATCAAATTTCTTTTCATTATATTGTTTTATAAGGTTTTTAGCGATCTCGTGAGGTTTACCAACTAATTCTTTATTTGGGTGCATTATAACGTTGCCATTTTGATCTGTAACAAAAGCATAGCTGTATTCAGTTTTACTGATTTGCGATATATTATTGCTCAACTCCTCAATAGATGCATCTATACCAGTAACTCCAATATTTTTAATAGGTGCAGCAAAAGTTATAACCATCGCATTTAATGAAGCTGCCATATATGGATCGGTATATATTGGTTTATTCTCGGCTTTAGCTTGTTTATACCATCCTCTAACTCTTGGATCATATCCAGCTTTATTTTGCCCATTTGATCTAAACATAGCCCCATCCTCATATCCAGCGTAAACAAGAGTGATCTCTTTTCCAGATATAGCTTTTGCTTGAGATAAAGCTAAATTTATACCATCAGCATTCATCGAGCCATCACTTTTCTCGCTTATCTTACTAAGAGTCTCAGCCATTTTCTCTATAGCATACTGATTATTGGTAAAAAAGCTATTTAGTGCGATTTTCACATCTTTTAAAATTTGCTTTTGAGTTTGTATTACTAACTCAATGGCTTTATCATGAGCTGTGTTATAGCTAGCTAAAGATATTAGCGAGAATGATATGAATAATGCCAGTATGAGCATTAAAGATATTTTGTTTGCAATTGATCGCATTTACTTTCCTTTTACAAAAAATTTTAAGATGCGATTGTATATTTTTTATATTAAATGGTATTTAATAATATTAATTACAAAATAGTGATGTATACATTAAATAATAATTTTGAATTATTTTTTCATTTTAGGTAGTTAAGATCAGCGAGATAAAATTAGAATTTAGGGGAAGCAAACCCCTAAATTCGGCTCTAAGATTAAAATTTATTCTTTCTAACGTCAGCTACTATCGTCTTGGCCATGTCATCTATTTGGTCAGTAATTTCGTTTGTTGTACCGACAATATCAATATTTTGTTTTGTAATACTGTCGATCTGACTTACACTTTGATTTATCATATTTATACCTTCGCTTTGCTCTCTGATGCTCTCACTCATCTCATTGATGCTTTGAGCTAGAACATTTGCATTAGCTTCGATCTCGCCAAGTGATTTTTGAGTTCGCTCTGCTAGTTTTCTAACCTCGTCGGCAACTACCGCAAAGCCTCTGCCGTGCTCGCCCGCTCTAGCCGCCTCTATAGCGGCGTTTAGAGCAAGTAAATTTGTTTGATCGGCTATATCTCTAATAATAACGATGATGTTTTTAATCTCTTCGCTTTGTCTAGTTACGTCGCTAGCTTTTTGGCTAATGGCGTTCATAGAACTGCTCATCTCTTCTATAGCAGCCGCGCTTTCTTGGATGGAGTCGGCTTGCTTATGGGCTCCGTCGGTTAGGGTTCTCATGGACTCTGCTAGGATTTTAGCTTTTTCTTCTAGGACCTGAGCTTCTTTTAAATTTTCCCTTAGCATATTGCTTACGGCGTCGCCCGCGCTTTGAAGGCCTACTATCATATCTCTTAGATCGCTTTCAAGCTCCGGTTTTAGCTCTAATCTAGGAGTGTAGTCGTTTTTGTTGTAAGAAGCTAAGACTACGGCTATGCCTTTTAAATTTTCAGAAATTGACGCAAAGAATTTATTTAGCAGATCTTTTAACTGAACTAAAGCCGGATTATTCGGAGTAGAGTTAATCTTGGCTCCCATGTGTCCTTTTATCATGAGATTTGCTATACCGTTCATCTCGTCTATTAAGGCGCTATCTTTTTTAACGCCATTAAGGACTTTTTCTATATTTTCGTTAATAGATTCGCTCATTCTGCCAAATTCGTCTTGCGTAGTTACTACTAGCTTTTCCGGAGCGTTAGGGGTTTCGTAGGTGATGAATTTAAACGCGTCTTCAAGCTTGGTTTGAATAGTTCTAATAGGGCTAAGCGATTTTTTAAGAAGAGTAAATACGATAGCCGAAAGTATGACTATAAAAGCTACGGCTAGGATTATTTGAGCTTTTAATAAAGGCAAGGTATTGGACGAAAAAGTATCTGCTCCGATAGCGGCTACGGCTAGCCAGCCTTGATCGTTTATAGGAAGGACTTTGGCAGTTACGTTTTCGCCTTTATAGTTTGTATAAGGGATAAGTCCATTTTCATCAAATCTCTTAGCCGCAAATTCATCGGCCAAATATTTGCTTGCCGGAATCGCTTTACCGACATTTTCGGGATTTGAGTGCATAAGTATTACGCCGTCTTTATTCATTAAATAGACGTAACCGTATTTCGTTTTACCCATTTCGAGAATTTTTTTACTTAAAGTATCTATTTTTAAATCAAGTCCCAAAACACCATCAAAATTTCCATTTTTATTTACAGGAGCAGCAAAACTAATTACTAAAGCATTAAATAAGGCAGCTTTGTAAGGTTCGGTATAGATAGCACCATTTGCGCTCTTTGCTGCTTTATACCAGCCTCTAGTTCTAGGATCGTAGTTATCGGCAGGAGTTGTTTTAGTGCCGTCAGACTGGAAAAAATGTCCATCACTCTCGCGACCATAAAAAATATCAGTAACTAGACGACTAACATTTTCTTTTTGCATTTTTGTTTTTTCCATGTACGAATCATCATTATTTGGTGTTTGTGCTATATCTAAAGCATACTTTTTAGCAACTTCTAAATATTCTTCAAAAAAAGAATCCGTAGTAGCTTTGATGTCACTTAGAATCTGATCCTGGGTCTGGCTAACCAACTCTACTACCTTACTTTCCGCTGTATAGTAGCTAACTGCTGAAATAGCAGCAAACGAAATAACAAGCAGCGAAATTATAATTATCGCTATTTTAGAAGTTATGGACTTCATCTTTCCTCCTTTAAATAAAAATCTGTTTAATCTATCTAAAAAAAATTAAAACTAAAATTAATTTTATACTACATTTAACGACTTTTAAATAATTAATCAAAAATCGATCTATTAAGGTAAAAAAGTGAGTTTTTTTAGTGATTATTTTATCTTTAAAAGTCTGGTAGCTTGGCTTTAAAAAGACTTTATAAAAATTTAATATAACTGATCATTAAAATCTAGAAATTTTTATCTAACAATCAACAAAATTATACCTATCATCTCAACATCCATTGCAAAATAAAATTTTATAGAGCTATAGGGCTTTAAATATAAATTTAAGCTTTTTGTAAATAGAAGATCTGTTTTAAATTTTAAGTTCAAAAGCAGGAGAAGACTCCCCTGCTTTTAATATTATTTAGAAATTTTTGGCCCAGCAAAAGCTGTAAGCTTTAACGCCTCATCGCCTTTATATTTCTCGATATTTACAAGAGCTGTATGGCTGATATTGCCATTTGCTAGCTTGCTTGTTGGGATATCTATGGTTAGCACGTTTGCAGAGCCGTTTTTGCAAATTCCACTATCAAAGCCGTCATACCAAGCGCCCTCAGCTAGTTTTACAACGCCCTCTTTGATATTTTTAGTAACATGAGCACCTGCTAGCACCTCGCCACGTGCGTTAAATACACGCACCAAGTCGCCGCTTTGTACACCAAGCTCTTTTGCGTCTTTTTCATTGATCCAGATAGGCTCGCGGTTTGCGATCGCGTAGTTGTCACGAAGTGAAGTTTGGCTTAGCTGTGAGTGCAAGCGGTCTGTTGGGTGAGCGCTTATCATGTGGAATTTAGCCGGTTTATCTTTCATGCCTAGCCACTCGATCGGCTCAAACCACATTGGGTGTGCCTTGCAGTCGTCGTAACCCATTTTCTCGATAGTCTCTGAGTAAATTTCTATAAGACCACTTGGAGTTCCAAGAGCATTTAGCACAGGATCTTCTCTAAATTCGCCAAATCTCACCCAGTTATCTCTATCTTGAGATGAGGCAAATGTAACTGGCTTGTTCTCGTTCCAAAACTCTTCAAATGGTTTCATATCAGTAGTTAGCTCTGGTACAGCCTTGACCTGGGCGTAGGCTGCGTCATAGTACTCTTTGATCCAGTCAAACTCATCCTTGCCATTATCTGTGTAGGCAATTACTAAATTTTTAGCATAAGCCTTGCAAAGATCGATGAAAATTTGATAATCGTCTCTTGCTTCGTGGTATTTTTCAACGACTTGTTTCATCGGCACTATGTTCATATTTGAGTAGTCACCGGTCATGGTGATATCGTTTCTCTCATACTCTGTAGTGACTGGGAAGACAATATCAGCCATTTTTGCTGTCGGTGTCCAGTATGATTCATGTACGACAACCGTTCTTGGCTTTCTCCACGCTTTTAAATTTGTATTTGTATCTTGGTGGTGTACAAGTGGGTTGCCGCCGACCCAGTAGATAAAGTCAATGTCTGGATAGGTGATCTTTTTGCCGTCGTGGTCGATCACTTTACCAGGATGTAGCAACGCATCTGCAATCCTTGCGACCGGGAAGGCATAGTTGGTTGCTTTTTGTAGCCAACTTTGGCCTGTGCCTGCTGCTGCAGCTGCCTTTGCAACGAAGCGACCTCGTTTATCGAACTCGCCTGTGTCTGTGCCGATAAACTCGCCTTTATCGTTAAATTTACCCACACTTGCGCTATTTACGCCGCCAATGACTGCACCCTTGCATGTTGGTGCGCCGCCGTTTGAGTAGTGGTAGCTTAAACCAAAGCCTCCACCTGGTAGGCCGATCTGACCGATCATAGCTGCAAGTGTCACCATCGCCCAGTGTGGTTGCTCGCCGTGGTGAGCGCGCTGCATACCCCAACCACTCATTATCATCGTGCGGTTTGCGACAAATGTATCGGCTAGCTCTTTTATCACATCTTTATCGATGCCACAAATTTTGCTCGCCCACTTTAAATTTTTAGGTGTGTTGTCTGTCTTGCCAAGTAGATATGGGAGAAATTTATCAAAGCCTGTTGTGTAGGTTTCAATGAAATTTTTATCATACTTGCCACTCTCGTATAGGTAGTGCATCATACCAAGCATCATTGCTGTGTCGGTGTTTGGCACTGGGGCGATCCACTGAGCTTTGTCGAAGTATTGCGCTGTGTCACTCTTGATAGGATCGATGATGATCACTTTGATATCTTTTTTATTTTTGAGCTCTTCAAAGTATTTAAAGCCCTGCTCGTCGGTACTAGTCCAAGCTATGCGAAGTGTTGCAAGCGGGTTTGCACCCCATATGACTACAACTTTTGAGTTTTCAAGCACGACTGGCCAGCTAGTTTGCTGCTCATAGACCTCGATACTACCAACAACGTGAGGCATGATGATCTGGCTAGCACCTGTTGAGTAATCTCCTAGTGAGCCAACAAAGCCACCACTAAGGTTCATAAATCTATGAAGCAAAATTCTTGAGTTATGCACGTTTCCGCTTGACTTCCAGCCGTAACTGCCTGCAAATACACTTTGTAAGCCTTTTTGCGCTCTAGTCTTTTTCAGCTCTCTTGCAACTAGCTTGATCGCCTCTTCGTAAGGCACCTCAACCCACTCATCCTTACCGCGAAGCTCTGGCTTTGGACTATCTGGATTTTCAAGGTAGCTCTTTCTAACTGCTGGACGCTTGATACGACATTTGTAGATCATATCTGGTGTGTAGTGCTGAAGCGGGTTGTAAATTTCACTTGTTTTTTGGATAGGCTCTGACTTTACTGCTACGCCGTTTTTGGTTGTCACTTTTAACATACCCCAGTGGGCAGCTGTGATGACCTCGCTATCTCTTAAAACACTCTTTTTTACGCCATCAGCAAATAAATTTGATGCTGTTACGCTTGAAAGCAAAGGTGTCGCTGCAATTGCTGTAGCACCTTTTTTTAGAAATTCTCGTCTGTTCTCGTTCATCTTATCTCCCTTTCATTTTTAAGTTTTCTTTTGAATAAGCTAAACTTTAATATTTGTTTTTACTCGCCGCTACAAAAGTTTTGCTTATTTACCTAGGTTTACGTCAGATGAGTGTTTTTGAAGGTATTCAACAACCAACCACTCGTCTTTTTTCTCTATTGCGGTTCTGCCGATCATTGATTTTAGAAGTGACGGCCATTGGTTTGCGTTAAAATGTGTGGTTTGAGGCAACGCATGGCAAACACCACAGCTCTCTTTATACATCTTGTCAGCTTTTGCAAACATTGCGTTTACGTCAGTGCTAAAGCCATCTTTTTGAACAAAAACTGTTGTTTCTACTTCATTCCATTTGCCGTTTTTGCCCTCTTTGATCACTTTAATATCAAAAGGTGCAGTTTTTGCAAATGCCACCGAGATAATCCTCGCGCCATCAGCAAAATAAACTACGTTGCTAACGGCTGGATTTTGATAGCCTTTTACTTTAATTTGCGCTCTGTCACCGCTTGTTTGTAAAATTTCAACTGCGTTGGTTGGTAGCAGTCTGCCTATACTTTTTGTTGAGCTAGCATCACCGTAAACATCTTTTACAACATCTGTGTAGTTTACACTAGCACCAAATGCCGCACAAGCCACGATGGCTGAAAAAATGATTTTTTTCATATTTCTCCCTTCAAAATGAAATTGTTCAAATTTTAGGAGCTTTTTAATTAATTACAAATTAAAATTAAAAATATAATTTAAGAATAATGCAGAAAAATTTATTTAAAAATAAGTAAAAACACGCCAGACACGATAAGGCAAATGGCTAAAATTTCTTTTAAATTTAACCTCTCACCAAGAAAGATGACAGCCAAAATGATAGCCAGCACAACGCTAAATTTATCAACCAGCGCCACTTGATAGACCTTACCAACTTGCATCGCTTTAAAATACATGAGCCACGAAAGCCCAGTCGCTATGCCACTTAATATGAGAAAGAGCCAGTTTTTGGGGCTTAGTGAGCTTAGTGGTTGCCATTTTTTAGCCACGCTTAAAAGCAAAACAAGCATCAAAATGACAACGATCGTTCTTATAAATGTTGCAAAATCGCTGTCAATGTCCTTTACGCCAAGCTTTGCAAAGATCGCTGTAAGTGCAGCAAAAACGGCTGAAAGAGCTGCGTAGATAAACCACTCTGGCATCTTTTTCCTTATAAATTTAAAGGGGCATTTGCTTCGCCCCACTGTAAATTTAACCCTCGTACTCGCTTAGCATATCAATAGTCGGCGCAAAAAATAGTGCTCCAGTTACTGGCGTACTAAAGTCAAGTAGCCTATCTGAGTTACCCTTTGGCTCGCCGATAAACATCTTTTTAAGCATAAGCTCAACCGTTGAAAAAGTACTTGCATAAGCGATGAAGTAAGTGCCTGTTTTGCTGCCTTCAGTAAATGGCATATTGCCACGAACGACTTTTTTATCGTCTCCTACGTTTGCAGCAGCTGAGTGTGAATTTGTAGGTTTTACATCTTCGCTCATCTCGATGTCAAGCTCTTTTGAACGGCCTATTACCTTTTCTTGCTCACTTACGCTTGTAGCGTTCCACTCTTTCATATTGTGGAAATATTTTTGTACAAAAACGTAGCTGCCGCCTTTAAATTTAGCGTCCTCATCGCCAACTTTAGCAAAGAAATCTCTCTCCTCGCCCTCAGGATTTTCAGTGCCATCAACAAAGCCAATTATCGCCCTGCCGTCATGATACTTAAAGCCTTGCGTCTCATCTGTAAGCTCTGCAAATTTAAAAAGCACAGCCTTTATCGCTTGAGCCATATCGAAGCAATCAGGTGCATTTAAGGCGCGAATATGTATGTGAATATCGCCCTTTGTGCTAACAGCTTCGTGTTTATCGCCTTTTATCGCTTTAAAATTCACAAGCTCTTTTGGCAATTCTTTTGAAATTTCAAGCTTTTTCCAAGCATTATGACCCACGCCAAGGACGCAGTTTACATTTTCGTTTGCGCCAAATCTAATCTTAGCAGTTTTATTTAAATTTACAACCAAGGCGCAAAGCTCGGCAAACCCCTCTTTACAAGCCTTTTTATCAGCTGTTAAAACCCATGTTTGAAAGACTGTGTTGTTGCCTGGTGTCTGCGTGACTTCTTGTGAATTTACGCTCATTTTTTCTCCTTTTTAAAGTTTTATGCAATATTTTCTAAATTTAGTTGTGAGCTGATCTGCTCATCATTATCGTCAAAAATAAACTCAACTTTGTTTGCCCCAAAGCTTTTAGCTATCGCTTCAAGCGTATCGCGAGCTGATTTATGAATTTTGCTTTGAAGCTGCGAGATAAGGCGAACGCTCATCTTTTTGACTTCATTTCTTGCCTCTTCTATTAGCCTATTTTTATCTTCTTCTGTAAAAGTGCTACCAAAAAAGCCATTTAGCGAGTCAGGCAGCAAAAATGGTATAAATTTGCCGTTTTTCTCATCGTAAAATTTCATATCAGCGATCGAAAATTTATACTTGCAAGGAGGCATTTTTATCTTATAGCTAGAGTTTGCGATCTGCATAATCTCGAGTTTTGGACTGGTTAGATCGTAGATGAAATTTATCTCAAACTCAAATATCATCGAAAGCTTCTTCTCACTTATTAGCCATCTTAGATACTCTTTGCCAAAATTTCCAAACGCATGATCGGTTTTTGTGACAATCTCTTTGCTATACACCTGAAAAACAGATAGCTCGCCGATGCTTTTTAGCTGCGAAATTTCAGTGCTGACTGAGAGGTTTTCGCTATCATCTTTTGCCTTTTTTAACGCCTTATTTGACCTATAAAATGCAAATGCCAAAACAGCTAATAAGATAGCTAATATCAAATTTGCATATTCGCTCATTTTTTCTCCTTTAAAGCTTGCTATTTTAGCTTAAATTTGTAAAGCAGAGATGAAATTCTACTTTTATTAAAAATTATATTTAAATAATTGTTTTAAAGTAAAATCGTAATTAATAATATTTAAGTGATATTATCTTGATCATTTTTTTATATCTTATAGTAAAAATAGCGTAAAAATGGGATTATTAAAGTAAATTTTTATCATAAATTTTAATATTTTAATTAATAATTTATTTTAAGAATATTACAATCTATTTAAATTTTATGCAAAAGGATGAGATGTGAAAAGATCCATTTTAAATAAAAAATGTATTTTTATAAGTGCAGCTTGTTGTGCTCTTTTGTTTGCAAATTCACTAAATGCTAGCGATCAAGAAAGTGGCAAATTTGGTGACATAAACAGTTGGCAGAGCGCTGAATATGAAGCATACTGGGGACTAAAGCGTATAAATGCGGCTATCGCGTATGCTCTTGGAGTGACAGGTAAAGGCGTGACGCTTGGTGTTATGGACTCTGGCGCATTACTTAGCCACCCTGAACTTAGTGATGGTAGGATAAGCGCACTAAAAATTTCTGGCAGCTACTACAAAGACGGACAAAAATATCCAGATACTGAGCACGGTAACTCTCCTTTTTTAAAAAAAGGAAGCACTGACAAAAACAGAGCTGACTTTGGCGACTTTAAAAAAGGTGAAAAATTTGAAGCTGATGGCAACTGGATCGCTGGTGTAAACGACTCGCACGGCACGCACGTAGCTGGTACAATTGCTGGCTCAAGAGATGGCAAAGGGATGCACGGTGTAGCATTTGGCTCAAAACTTATAGTAGGAAATACCGGTGGAACCGACGGTATGACATATGGACCAAACCAAGACTACAACTTCTTTTTAGCATCTTACGAGGGACTAGCCAAAGGTGGCGCAAGAGCTATAAATAATAGTTGGGGTTCAAACCGAAAATTTTATAAAGCTTATGAGGGAGCAACTGGATTTGATGGTGGCAATAGCTTAGATATAAAAGACCTTGACGCAGCCTATAAAAGCTACTATCCATTTGTCACAAATGGTAAAAATTTCATGGATGCCGCTTATGAAGTCGCCAAAAAATACGGCATCATTCAAGTCTTCACTGCCGGAAATAGAAATGGCATGAAAGAGTCATACACAAGGGCAATGCTTCCATATTTTCGTCCAGATGCTGAAAAATACTGGATAAACGTCACTGGAGTGACAGATGGCGATGCACAACATTTTAATACCGCGGGACACTCAAAATGGTGGAGTATCGCAGCACCTGGTAAAAGTATAAAATCAAGCACGGTTGATCCTAAAAATGGAAACGCTGGTTACGAGAGCTGGGATGGTACATCAATGGCGGCTCCACATGTCACTGGCGCACTTGGTCTTGTCATGCAAAGATATCCATATATGAGCAACTCTCAAGCAAGAGATGTTTTACTAACTACGGCAAGACAAGTTAGAGATGAGTTTAAAAAGCCAGCCGATACAAGAAGAATTTCTGGTTTTACTGCGCCACTTGGCGTACCTGATGAGCGCTGGGGCTGGGGAGCACTTGATATGTCAAAGGCTATGTTTGGACCAGGACAGCTACTAGGCGTATTTGATGTAAGTCTAGACACAGATGATCTTTACTCAAATAATATCAGTGATGTAGCTATAAAATACAGAAAGACTGAAGATGAGGCAGAGGCAAAAATTTGGGCTAATCGCAAGGCTGAGCTTAAGAAAATGTCAAATTTAACAGCCGAGCAAAGGGCTGAACTTGATATAGGTAACGCTAGAGAAAAAGCAAGAGAGCAAAGAGCTAGCGAAGGTTATGAAGGAACTCTTATTAAGAGAGGTCTAGGCACTCTAAAACTAGCAGGCACCAACTCATACACTGGCAAAACCATAATAAAAAGTGGCAAGATCACAGCACTAAATCAATCACTAAAATCAAGCGAAGTAGTAGTCGAAAATGGTGGTGCACTTGAGATTGTTAAAGAGATGAGTGTTAGAGAGATTGATAGAAATAAATTTTCTCAAAAGCTATCTTTTAAAGACGTAACTAGAAAAAGTACAAATGATGCAGTAACAGCTACTATAAAAACAGGTGGTAGTTATATCATCTCAAATAACGCAGCAAATTTAAATCTAAAATTTGAAAAGAACTCTATCATAGATATAAGTAAGCCAGATGTAGATATCATGAAAAGACTATATGATGATAGCTCAAAGGCAAAAACTTACGCAGTAACTGGAAATTTTAGTGGCTATAATAACACCATCTTAAGAAAATATGCATTTTTTGACCTTACTAGAAATTATAGTGACAACAAGCTAGAACTAACACTCAAAAAATCAAAAAATACAATAACAAGTATCGCAGCTAGCGATAACCAAAAAAGAGTAGCACAACTCATAGAGAGTACAGCTAGCAGACCAGCACTCCTTGCTTCGCCGTTTAGAAGTAGACCAGCAGTCATCACGAGTGATCTGTACAGACACTTCATCTACGCTACACCAAAAGAAGCAAGTGATACGCTAAAAACATTTGCAAATAATGCAAATTTAGCTCAACATAATGCATTTTTACTAGAAAATATCTTGCTCAAAAATGCAATCATTAATCATGAAATTGATCCATTTGGTGCAAAAGCAATTGATACGAGTGGCATGAAATTTTGGTCAAACACCATGGCTAATGCTATGAAATTTGATGATGTAAAAGCAAACTCATTCACTCAGCTTTTTGGATTTGACGGCAATGTAAATGATGCTTTCACACTTGGTGGTGTGCTTGGTGCTAGCAATGAAAAAGTAAAAGAAGATGGCGATGATGCTTATAAAACAAAAGGTACAAGCATCGGCATCTACGGAAAAAGCCTGATCGCTAGCACAAAACTAGACCTCGGTCTCATATACACAAATGCAAAACGAAAAACGCAAAATGGTGCTACGATTGCTAGCTTTTACTCAGACGAGCATGTAAAAAGCAAGGAAAAAGCACTTACTGCTTACGCAAATTTGGCACTAACAGCATTTAATAGTGCGAATTTCTCACTAAATCCTTATGTGGGCGCAAGCTATCTACGTATGAAAACTGATAGCACTAGCCAAAATGTAGGAATTTTCAGAATGGATGTTGATGAAAAAACTAGAAATTTAGGTGTATTTAGCATAGGTCTAAACCCTAGTGTGCCATTTAGTCTTGGTAGTACAAAGATGAAATTTGAAGCTGATCTAGCCTACAATAGACTAGTTGGCGATACAAGACCAAATATCGGCGTAAATATCGCAAATGCTGGATACTTGGAACTTGAAGGAAAAGAGGTGCGCGATCTTGGCACAGCTAGCCTTGGTGTAAAGGCGAATGTTTATAAAAATATAAATTTAGGCCTATCTTACACAGGTGCTTTTGCTAAAGACGTGAAGTCAAACAGCGTAAATGCGAAATTTGAAATTTTGTTTTAATAGTTAAATATGCTCGCTACTTTAAATAGTAGCGAGCCATTAAATTAAAATAGTTGAGTAAAAGAAAAACCGTTCTTAGTAAGAACTTCTTTGATCTTTTCTTGATGCTCAAGACCCTTTGTCTCAAGCGTGATCGTAATGCTTGCATCGCCATAATCAAGCCTTGTTGAGAAGCGATCGTAGTCGATTTTGACGATGTTTGCGTTTGCTGATTTTAGGCTATCAGTTAGACTCATGAGCGCTCCTGGCTTATCCACAAGCGTTATTTGCAAAGTCATCTTGCGGTGAGACTTGATAAGACCTTTTTCGATGATGATAGAAAGTACCTGTACGTCGATATTTCCACCACTTAGCACCACGCCTATCTTTGCACCTTTTTTAAATTTGATCTTATCATGCATGAGTGCTGCCACACCAGCTGCGCCAGCTCCTTCCACAACGATCTTTTGCGTCTCTAGTAAAAACAAAATCGCAGTTGCGATCTCCTCGTCATCAACTTGCACAAACTCATCAACACACTCAATAATATTTGCCAGCGTGATTTCGCTCGCATCACGCACAGCGATACCGTCAGCTATGGTGCGGACTGATTTTGAGTTTATGCTCTTTTTAGCGCCATAGCTATTAAACATCGCTGGAGCACCTTTTGCACCGACACAGATTACTTTTGTCTTTGGATTAACTTGTTTTATACAGCTTGCCACACCGCTAGCTAATCCGCCGCCGCCAACTGGGACGATGACTATATCAAGATCGCTTATCTCATCAAGCATCTCAAGCCCAACAGTGCCCTGCCCCGCCATGACGTACTCGTCGTTAAATGGATGAACAAAGGTCATACCCTTATCTTTGGCGTAATTAACTGCAAAAGCATACGCCTCATCGAAATTATCACCTTTTAAAATAACTTCTGCACCAAGGTCTTTCGTACCAGCAACCTTTAAAAGCGGGGTTGATTCTGGCATGATGATACAAGCATGCACGCCAAATTCTTTCGCACTTATCGCTACACCTTGAGCATGATTGCCAGCACTTGCAGCCACGACTCCACGCTTTCTCTCTTCGTCACTTAGGCTAGCTATTTTATTATATGCGCCTCTTATTTTATAAGCTCCAGTTCGTTGTAAATTTTCCTCTTTTAGATAGATGCTTGCTCCCAAATTTTTACTAAGTTTTGCACTCAGAGCAAATGGAGTTTTATTTACGAAATGACCGATCGTAATCTTTGCTTGGATGATTTTATTTAGTGAAACCATTTTTTTATTTTTCCTTTTTTAAATTATTCTTTTGCCCTTAGTAGCACGCCACACTCGATGTGATGAGTATTTGCAAACTGATCAAAAATGGCAAATTTTATCACTTTATGGCTTTTACAAAGCTCGCTTAAATTTTCTTTTAGAGTCTCTGGATTGCACGAGATATAGATGATGTTTTTAAAATTTTTGATGAAATTTACAACACTTTCGCTGAGTCCTGCACGGGGTGGATCAACAAGGACGTGAGAGAAGTTAAAGTCGCTTAAATTTATATCCTTTAGTCTATTAAATTCCCTAACGCCAGCAAATGCGCTCATAAGCTCATCAGCATCCATACGCAAAAATTTGATGTTTTTAGCCTTGTTTAGCTCACAGTTTTTAAGGGCATTTGCGATCGAGCTCTTTGAAATTTCAGTGGCGAGAACGTTTTTAAATTTAAACGAAAGCGGAATAGTAAAATTTCCATGTCCGCAGTAGAGCTCAAGGAGGTCAGCACCGCCTTGCACGCACTCTTTTGCCCAAGCAATCATCTTTTCATTTACGGCTCTATTTGGCTGGATAAAGGCATTCTCACTTAGGCTAAATTTATAAATTTCACCGCCAACGTCTAGCTCATCGATCAAATTTAGCTCACCACTTAGTAGCTTTTGCCCACGAGATCTGGCAAGTATGGTAACGTCAAGCTTGCTGGCTAGAATTTTCATAGCCACTTCAAACTCATTATCAAGCTTTTTGTGATAAAGAAGTGTAACCAAAATACCGCTTTTACAAGAGATAAATTCCACTCCAAAAAGCTTTGCGCGCAGTATTTCGTTCTCTTGTAAGCCATAAAGCAAGCTTGGCATAAGCTCTGAAATTTGCTCGCAAACCTTTGGACAATCATCTATAAAGACCTTTTTACCCTTTTCGCTTGCATGCATCGTGTAGCTAAGCTTGCTGCCTTCATGCCAGATACCAAACTCAGCTCTCGTGCGGTAGTGTTTTGGTGTTGAGCTAAAAACATCAAACTCGCCATCATAAAACTCTGAAAAATTTTGTTTTACAAGGTCAGTTTTAAATAAAATTTGCTCATCGTAAGGAGTAAAAAGAGTGCAAGAGCCGCACTCTTTTAAATAATTGCAATCCAAATTTATGCTTCTACTTTCTTTCCAACAAATCTAACTAATGCCCAAATCGCTAAAAATCCGCAAGGAAGCGCGATCCAAACGCTAAGACCAAGTGCAACTGGTAAGTAACCAACTAGCACACAAACCGCACAAACGCTAAGCGCATAGACCATTTGAGTTGATACGTGATCGATATGATTACATCCTGCGCCCATTGATGAAAGGATCGTAGTATCCGATATCGGTGAGCAGTGATCGCCAAAGATCGCACCTGTAAGTACACCTGAGATATTTACGATCATATATGCATGCATCGCATCGCCCTCTAGTCCGTAGTTTTTGCCGACCGCATAAGCTAACGGGATAGCAAGAGGCATTAAAATTCCCATTGTGCCGTAGCTTGTTCCAGTTGAGAAGCTAATAAATGAACCAAGGATAAAAACAGCAACTGGCAATATAAATTTAGGTGTTGAAGAGCTTAGTAGATCAACCAAATATCTTGATGTGCCAAGCTCTTTGATAACAGCACTAAGACTCCATGCAAGAAGCAAAATCACAACTGTAATTATCATAGTTTTCCAGCCTTTTACCCATGTGCTGATAGCCTCTTTTACGTCAAAAATTTTACGCCAAACGCCCATTGTGATAGCTACGATACTAGCAAGTAATGCTGCTTGAAATAGCGATGTAGCCGAGTCTGCTGCGCCAAAAGTATCTTTAAATGTAGAAAATGAAAGCGGATTGACAAGTGCATTTTTAAGAGCATCACCCTCAAGTGCAGCAAGACCACTAAAATAAAAACTAGTAAATGCGCCAATGACCAGCACAAGAAGTGGCACAACAGCATTTGCAGCGCTTAGTTTTACACCCTCTTTTGGCTCAAGTGTTTTATCTTCAAGATCTTGGATTTGAGTTTTACCTGAGTGAAGCTCGCCTCTTCTAGCACGTCTTTCAGCTAATAGCATTGGTCCGTATTCACGTTGCATCAAGGCTGTACAGACTATAAAAAATAAGATGAAGAGGTTGTAAAATCTATATGGAATTGTCTCAATAAATATAGAATAAGCGTTAATACCAGTTTCTCCAACTAGTTCATAGCCCTTTTCGATGAGTGAAACCTCAAGGCCAACCCATGTCGAGATTATAGCAATACCAGCGATCGGTGCTGCGGTAGCATCAATGATAAAAGCTAGCTTTTCGCGGCTTATTTTAAATTTATCGCTTATTGGTCTCATAATTGGACCTACAATTAGAGCATTTGCATAGTCATCAAAAAACACAAAAATTCCCATGAGCCATGTTGAAATTTGAGCTGAAATGCCGCTTTTTGCCTTTTTACTAAGCCAAAGAGCAACCGCCTTTGTGCCACCCATCTTTGTAATGAGTGCGACCACACCACCGATACAAAGCACTTGAAGTAAAATTCCTGAGTCAGTCTTATCAGCCATTGATTCAACGACCCTTGAAACGATGCCGGTAAAGCCTTTTACGATACCCATAAAGATGTTTTCATTGATGATGTTTATGAGAAACGTTCCGCTAAAAACACCTATAAATAGCGACAAGATGACGTCTTTTGTGATAAAAGCAAGTGCTATTGCCACAACAGGCGGTATAAGCGTGAATACGCCATAAATTTCAGCGTTTCTCTTTGCCACTTCTGGATCGACACCAAAAAGCGCAACGCTAAAAAAAAGTAATAATAAAATTTGTCTCACAAGAACTCCTTAAAATTTTTCTATCGCAAGCCCAGCCCAAGTCTGCGTATTTGCCATGACTTCGACTCTATTTATATTGACACTTCCAGGCATATTTAGACAATTTACCAAAATCGTCGCGATATCCTCAGATGTGATGAAATTTGTATTTTCATAAAGACTATCCGCCTTTGCCTTATCTCCCCTAAACCTAACCTCGCTAAATTCAGTCTTGCAAAGCCCTGGCTCGATGTTTGTGACTCTAATATTTGTACCTACTAGATCGTTTCTTAAATTTAAACTAAACTGCTTTACAAAGGCCTTTGTAGCACCATAAACGTTGCTTCCAGGATATGGCCATGAGCCAGCTGTCGAGCCAATATTAAAGACATAGCCCTTTTCTTGCTTATAAAGTAGTGGCAAAACCGCCTTTGTTGAGTAGATAAGACCCTTGACGTTGGTGTCTATCATCGCCTCAAAGTCCTCCACCTTTGCATCTATCGTCTTTTCAAGTCCAAGCGCCATACCAGCGTTATTTACAAGCACTTCGATGTCTTTAAAATTTTCAGGCAAGCTCTCTACTGCGTCAAAAACAGCTTCTTTATCGCGTATGTCAGCTACAATGATATGCGTATCGCCAAACTCGCTTGCAAGCTTCTTTAGCCTATCTTCGCGCCTTGCAAGAGCGACTATCTTGTAGCCCTCTTTTGAGAGTCTTCTGGCGATCGCCTCGCCAAATCCAGATGTTGCACCAGTTACAAAAGCTGTCTTTTTCATGATTTTTCCTAATTGAAATTTGGCTTTAAACCCAAATTTTCTAAAAATTTGATCGTCTTTTCGTTTTGTTCTTTCATGGCATAGTCAAGCGCGTTAAATCCAGCGTCATCAGTCGCGTTTATATCAGCGCCACTATCTATCAAAAGCTTTAAAATTTCTGGCGTTGCGTGAGCTGCTGCATGCATAAAAACGCTTCTGTTCGTATGCTCTAGACCGCATGTATCTTCAACTTGCGTCACACCCAAATTTATCATATTCATCTTGGCATTTTCATCTATGTAGCTCTCGTTGACATTGGCGCCATTTTTTAGCAAAAGCTCACAAAGTGGCTTATCGCTAAACTGCACAGCATAAAAAAGTACACTTTTTCCAAAGAAATTTTTATGATTTACGTCGGCTTTATTTGCAAGTAAAATTTTTACATTTTCTATATTTTTTAAAGCAAAAAATAGCGGTGTCTCATCACCCAAATTTACATCAGCCCCACGCCTTATGATCTCTTTTATCATGTCGCTACTTTTTTCGTTTAAAAGTGCGATATTAAGTAAATTTGTAAGCTCAGCGGTACTGAAATTTTTCGAATAGAGCAAATTTGCCAGCTCATCGGAATTTATCCTTTGAGCCATCATATTTTGCTCAGGTGTTAAAATTTTAGCTTTATTTACACTTTTACCGACACCAAAAGTTAAAAACTCATTTACCACGCTAGTTGCGTAGTAAGCGGCGCTTGGTGTATCAAGTCCCAGGCTTTCATAAAATTTTACAAGCGGAGTTTGAGCATTTTTGTAAGCTTCGATAAATTTTTTATATTTTAAAAAATTAAATAAGCTCCCGTTTGCCCAGTATCTAAGATACTCCATTCTGGCGTCTTTTTCACCCTCAGCAACCTCTGGCTTTGCAAGCTCTTTTTGATAAAACTCGGGCGCAAATGACGCTTTTAACAAAAGCCATCTGAGCTTGTTTAAATTTTCTTTATAAACTCTATCACCAACGCAACTTTGAGACTCACTTCTCACAGCCACACTCGCATCAAAAAGCTCTTTTACCTCTTTTAAATTTAAAAGCGAACCATCACAGTAAAATAGCCCCTCATTCGCGTAAGCAAGATCGTTTGGAGTAGTTTTAAAGCTCTCTTTTTTGGCAAGATCACTGCACTCTAAAGCGTGTAAATTTATCAAAGAACAAACGCTAAAAAAGAGAAAAAAAACTACTTTTTTCATCAAAACTCCTTAAAATTTCGCGATATTGTAACAAATTTATATGCTAAACTCGCTTATTTCATTAAAATTTAGATATTTATAAATTTCATCTTTATTAAAGCTAAGACTATCTTTTACTATCTTTTTATATTCACCTACACTTGGTAAATGTCCAAGTAGCGCACAAACAGCAGCTAGCTCGGCACTTCCTAGATAGACCTTCGCACCCATGCCCATTCTGTTATCAAAATTTCTGGTTGATGTAGAAAATACCACTGCGTTATCGTTTACTCTTGCTTGATTACCCATACAAAGCGAGCAGCCTGGCACCTCCGTCCTTGCGTTTAATCTTTTAAAAATTTCATAAACACCTTCATCTTCAAGTGTGCTTTTATCCATCTTTGTCGGCGGTGCTATCCAAAGCCTAGTTGTAAGCTTGCTCTCATGCTCCAAAATTCTAGCAAGCGCCCTGTAATGGCCGATATTTGTCATACAGCTTCCCACAAAGACCTCGTCGATTTTATGCACTCTTTTGTCATCAGCTAAAATTTCGCTTAGCGTTGCCACATCATCTGGGTCATTTGGACACGCCAAAATCGGCTCATCTATCTGAGCTAGATCAATCTCCAAAATTTCAGCATATTTTGCATCTTTATCGGCTCTTAAAAGCGTTGGATTTTCTAGCCATTTTTGCATTTTTTCTTTTCGTCTAAGCAGAGTCTCACGGCTCTCGTAACCAGCTTTTATCATCGCATCAATTAGCGCAACGTTTGAGCGAACGTACTCCACGACACTATCAACGCTTAAATTTACCACACAAGCAGCCGCCGAGCGTTCAGCCGAAGCGTCACTTAGCTCAAACGCCTGCTCTACTTTTAGATTCTCAAGCCCTTCTATCTCTAAAATTTTGCCTGCAAAAATGTTCTTTTTGTTTTTCTTTTCAACACTTAAAAGCCCTTTTTTGATAGCAAAATAAGGTATCGCATTGACAAGATCACGAAGTGTCACGCCCTCTTTTAGCTCGCCTTTAAATTTGATCAAAACTGACTCTGGCATATTTAGCGGCATCATGCCAAGCACCGCTGCAAACGCCACTAGGCCGCTGCCCGCTGGAAAGCTGATACCAATAGGAAATCTCGTGTGACTATCGCCACCAGTGCCCACCGTGTCAGGCAAGACCATGCGGTTTAGCCAAGAGTGGATGACGCCATCGCCTGGCTTTAGACTCACACCGCCACGTAAATTTATAAATTTTGGCAAGCTCTCATGCATCACAAGATCACTTGGTTTTGGGTAAGCGGCCGTGTGGCAAAAACTTTGCAAAACAAAATCCGCGCCAAAACTAAGGCTAGCAAGCTCTTTAACCTCGTCTCTAGTCATCGGCCCAGTGGTGTCTTGCGAGCCAACAGTTAAAATTTCAGGCTCCACATAAGCTCCAGCTCTAATGCCAGGTACGCCGCAAGCCTTGCCGACCATCTTTTGAGCCAGCGTATAGCCACCGCTCTGCTCTTTTGGCTGATCTGGCTTTATAAAAATTTGCTCCCCGCCAAGCCCTAGAGCCTCTCTAGCCTTTTTGGTCACTTGGCGTCCTATCATAAGTGGTATCCTGCCACCTGCTCTTATCTCGTCGCTTAGAGTATTTGGGCTTAGTTTAAAATTTGCCACGAGCTTTTTCTCGCTGCCAATAAGCTTATAAATTTCGCCTTCAAATGGATAAATTTCTATCTCATCGCCCATTTCTAGCTCATTTACGTTTGCAACTATCGGCAGTGCGCCACTATCTTCAGCGGTATTAAAAAATATCGGAGCTATGGTCGTGCCTATCACGATACCGCCCGTTTTTTTGTTTGGCACGCCCTCGATCTCATCGCCAAGGTGCCACTGGATCGAGTTTATACCGCTCTTTCTGCTGCTGCCAGTGCCAACCACGTCGCCAACATACGCCACTTTTTTACCACGAGTTTTAAGCTCTTTTAAAATTTCTAGACCCTCAGGCATCTTTTTAACAAGCATCGCTTTTGCATGAAGTGGTATGTCGGCCCTTGTATAGGCCTCGCTCGCTGGACTTAAGTCATCAGTATTTGTCTCACCAGGTACTTTAAAAACGACTGCGTTTATACAGGTTTCAATTGGTCTTTTATGCGTAAACCACTCCGCATTTGCCCAAGAAACAAGCACCTCTTTTGCAAATTTATTGCTACTTGCTAGCTTTACGATCTCGTCAAAATATTCATGCACTAGGATGATATTTTTTAGCTCATTTGCCGCAGCTTGTGCAATATTTTCATTGCTATTTTTTAGAGCTCGCACCAAAATTTCAACGTTATATCCGCCAAGCATCTTGCCTAAAATTTTAATAGCACGCATAGCGTCAAGGCCGTTAACAGCAAGCCCGTCTATTACTTCACCAAGAAATTCTGCCTTTATCTTCGCTGCATCATCAACGCCGGGATTGATACGAGTTTCAAGCAAATTTATAAGAAATTTTAGCTCGCTTTGTGCCTTTTCGTCGCAACTAGACTTGCTGGCAATCTTTATTAGCTCGCAAATTTCGCTTGTTTGCTTGGCATTTAGCGCAAGCGGTGGCACGCCCTCTTTTTCTCGCTCGCTCACGTGTTTTTCGTAGTCGGTAAAAAAGCTCATGAAATTCCTTTGTGGTTTTTGCTCGTTATTTTTAGTTTAAAATCGCTAGTTTTGCTTGCATTTTATCAAAAAGCAAAACAAACTAAAGTAAAATTTGCCCAAAATTTCAAATTTCAAGGAGCAAATGTGTCAAAAGCTTACCTAAAATCGCCTATCGGAATTTTGGAGATCGTTGCAAGTAAAAATGGAATTTGTGAGATAAATTTTGTAGATAAATTTGAAAAAATTGCAGTAAAAGATGAAAATTTAAAGCTTTGCTTGGATGAGCTAGAGGCTTATTTTAATGGCAAGCTTAAAAAATTTAGCGTAAGGCTTGATATAAAAACAACTAATTTTAGAGCAAAAATTTACGAGGCTTTACAAAAAGTACCATACGGAGAAACGACCACATACGCGTCCCTAGCACTTGCCGCAGGTCACAAAGATGCCTACCGAGCGGCAGGATCAGCAAATGCTAAAAATCCAGTGCCTATCATCATCCCTTGTCACAGAGTGCTAGCTAGCAGTGGGCTTGGCGGATACTCGGGTGGAGATGGCTTGCCAACTAAAATCTGGCTTTTAGAGCATGAAGCAAAGCATAAATAGCTAAAAATTTACAGCAAAACAAAAGTCCGGCAAATTTTAAAATTTATGAACGAGTATATCACATCTCCAAATTTAAGCTTACTAGAGTTTTAAACCACATGCTACGTTTTAGCGCCATTGAATGCACCTTGAACGTGAGGAATCTAGTAGATTTAAAAAGGAAAATAAGAGGACGGGCTCGTAATTCAAGCCCCATTGTCTCTCTTTTGAATAAAAAGGAATTTATAAATTTAATAAAGCGTTTTCAAATTTTAAAACTTCATTCACTTGCAAAAACTAAAATCTAAATTCGCTTACCGCTTAGTTCAAATTATAGAGCCGAAATCACTCGTTTATGAAATTTTAAAATTTATTTTTCTCTAATGTTCTGCATGTGTTTATATTGTTTAAATTATTAATTGTCTTTATACGTTATATGGCTTTTTGCTTGAATTTTAGAATCGTCAAAATTTATAAATTTTCCTAGCCTTAATCTCGCTTAGGGCTAGGAAAGGATTATTTTTTAGCTACAAGGGCATTTTTTAGCACATCATCAATCGTATCTACGGCGATGATCTTCATATCAGCTTTTACCTCAGCTGGGATGTCGACAAGATCGCGGTCGTAGTTTTTACGAGGTATCAGAGCTGTTTTGATGCCAGCTTTGTGAGCGGCGATGAGCTTCTCTTTTAGTCCGCCGATAGGTAGCACCCTGCCAGTTAGCGTAATCTCACCAGTCATTGCTATGTCGTGTCTTACCTTTGTGTCGGTTAGTATAGATGCGATCGCAGTTGCCATAGTTATGCCAGCGCTTGGACCATCTTTTGGCACTGCACCTTCTGGCACGTGCAAGTGAAGGTCGTAGCGTCTATAAACGTCGCTGGCTTCTAGCTTGTGTTTGTCGTCGTCAAATTTTGGCACGATAGCCATTGGCACTTTTAGTTTTTTGTTGTCTATCAGCACTTTAACAACGCTAAATGCGATCTGAGCGCTCTCTTTCATCACGTCGCCTAGCTGACCGGTGATCTGCATATTGCCTTTGCCTTGGATCCTGATAGCCTCGATCCTTAGCACGTCGCCACCAACACTCATCCACGCTAGACCATTTACTAGGCCGATCTGATCTTTTTTATCCGCTGGCTCGATCTCATAGACCTTTTTCTCTAAAAATTCTTTCAAATTTTTAGCCGTGACGCTGATCTTGCCCTCATTTTTTTTAGTGAGGATATTTTTGGCGACTTTTCTTAATATATCAGCGATCCTGCGGCGTAAATTTCTCACACCGCTCTCTCTTGTATAGTCGCTAATTATTAGCTCAAGTGCCTCTTTGCTGATGCTAACATCGCTTGGTTTTAGACCATGCTTTTTAAGCTCCTGAGGCAAGAGATATTTTTTAGCGATCTCAAATTTCTCTTGTGGAGTGTATGAGCTAAGCTCGATAAACTCCATCCTATCTCGAAGTGCGGCTGGGATCATGCTTACATCATTTGCTGTAGCGATAAAAATGATCTTGCTAAGATCGATGTTGAAATTTAAGTAGTAATCTCTAAATTTATTATTTTGCTCAGGATCTAAAATTTCAAGTAAAACCGCGGTTGGATCGCCTCTGTAGCTTCTACCAACCTTGTCGATCTCGTCTAAAACAACCACTGGATTCATCTGCTTAGCTTCTATGAGCCCTTGCACAATGCGACCTGGCATAGCGCCTATGTAGGTGCGGCGGTGACCTCTTAGCTCATTTACGTCCTCAAGTCCGCCAAGTGCGATCCTAACTAGTTCGCGCTTTAACGCCTTTGCGATCGAGTTTGCAAGGCTTGTTTTGCCTACGCCTGGAGGGCCTGCAAAGCATAAAATGGCGCCGTTATTTACCTTTTCGCCAACACCTCTAAGCTCCAAAAGCTCACGCAAGGCAAAATACTCTTCGATGCGCTCTTTTGGCTTCTCTAAGCTGTAGTGATCGGCATTTAGGTGCTTGCTCACTTCAGCGATAGATGATTTTTTCTTAGCTACATTTTCAAATGGTATCTCAAGTACCCAATCAAGATAGCTTTGCAAAGTGTTTGCATCAGCTGAGTCTGGGTGCATACGCGAAAGCTTATCTATTTGTTTTTTGATCTCTTTGTAGGCATCCTCAGCCATAAATTTCTTCTTCGCATCAAGCTTTTTGCGGTACTCTTCAAGCTCCTCTTCACGGCTCGTGTCCGCTCCAAGTTCGGCTTGGATTTGCTTTAACTGCTCTTTTAAAAAGTACTCTTTATTTGTCTTATCGATCTTTGAATGGACTTTATTTTTTATCTCTTTTTGAAGTTTATTTGCCTCGATCTCTTCGATGACGTAGTCAATTAGTTTTAGCAAGCGCTGCTCTAAATTTTCCTCGACAAAAAAACTATATGCGATCTGTTTTTTTAAGCGAAGTGCACTTGAAACTAGGTCACAAACCCTGATCGCCTCAGCGCTCTCTTCGATCGTTTTTAAAAGATCAGGCGGGAAAAAATGGCTAAACTGCGAAAGCTCTCTTACTTTTTCTCTTAAAACCACTATGAGTGCGTCAGTTTTGACCTGCGATGGGCGCTTGACGTGGAGCATATCGACAATGCCACGGAGCGGATTTATGCCTGATTGTTTTAAAATTTTACCTTTATCAATGCCCTGAAATAGTACCTTCACGCGTCCATCGGGTAGTGGCACACGGCGCATTATCGTGCCGATCACACCAGCATCATAGATACCATCAAAGTCTCTAGCGCCGTCTTGCTGAGGCTTTGTGGGTACCACAAGGATCGGAGTCTCTTCTTGTATGGCAAGTTCGAGTGCCTTTAAATTTTCATCGTCGCTTAAAAAAAGCGGAGTTATCATAAATGGATATAAAAATAGCTCGTCTTCAACAATGATGGGAATTTCGGTTGGGAAGCCTTTATTTTCGTTTATTTGCAAAATTTCTCCTATTCAAACAGTTTTCTATACCATGCCACGTCAGGTTTGATAAGATCCGAGTTTCTAAACGGCGAATCTTCAAGCTTTTGCTCATAAATTTTAGCCGAAACATCACGACCGGTCCTATTGTAAAGATCTGCTATTTGCATATCAAGGAAATAAAGTGCGAGCTTGAATTTAATAAGCATAGTCTCAATAAGTGGCTTATATTCAGTATTTGGATACATATAAAGAAATTTCTCAATCTCCGTTACGCTATCTTCCATAAGCTTTTGATTACGGTTTGGCTGGGTAAATGAGTCAAAATTTGCTTTTATCTTTAGATACTGAGCAAACTCTGTTTTTGGGCCGTTGTCGCCGTATCTTTTGATATACTCGTCAAGATAGTGATTTGCCATTAGATACTCTTCGTCATTTGCGTGAGCTTGGGCAAGGATGAGTAAAATTTGCTCCAAAAGCGGGCTTGCTACGTGCTCGCTAGCCATTGAAACGTAGTGTTTATCGGCCGCTTCAAGATCACCGTCTTTTATATCAGCGATAACCTGAGCATACCACTCATCAGGAGTTAGATTGTAAAGCTCGGTATATTTTTCAGCACAACCACTAAAAAGCCCCAAAAGAGCTACAACTGCTAGAAATTTAGAAAATCTTTTCATGCTTTTCCTTAAAAAGTTTAAATCCTCGTATTCTACATTTTTTGGCATTATTTTTGTATAAATTTTTTAAAACTATGATAAAATACGGCAACTTTACAAAATAGGAGTTAGTATGATTTTTAGTGTTAAAAGCCCTATTTTAGGCTTTGAGCATATCAAGACGATGGAGTTAATTGAACTTGATAAATTTTTTGTTAAGCTAGCAAGCAAAGATGATGAGACATCTTTTACAATGATAAATCCTTTTGCGTTAAGAAGCTACGAATTCGATATTCCAAGCTATTATGAAGATCTTATGGAGATTAAAGAAAGCTCTCAACTTAGAATTTATAACATTATCGTTGTTGCACTCCCGCTTGAAAAATCAACTGTAAATTTTATAGCTCCTATTGTTTGCAATATGGACAATATGACCTTATCCCAAGTCGTTTTAGACATTGCCAAATATCCTCAGTACGGGCAAGCTGAAATGATAGAAAATTTTATACAAAAATAGTAGCTAAAAGTTTTTAAAAATCTAAGGAGAGATTTTTTATTGTTATTTAGAGGATTTGTTGTGAAGATAGCATACTTACTCTGTTTTATTGTCACGTTTGGTTTTTGTGCACCCAGAGCTTGTACGACAGCAGAAGCAGCATCTATTGGTTGTAGTGGAGCAAATTATTCTTGCTTTATAGACGCTGAAGAGTACCAAGACAACTCTTCTAAAAATATTCCACATTGTATAAGAAAATCTGATAGAACCTGGACGATAGATACCAATAGCTTTTCTTCAGGCTTAGCACAAGATCACTATCATATTTACGTTGAGCAATTTTCTCCATGGAATCAACGATCATTAATAGGTATGTGGGATGATCACTCTAAAGGCTTAAGACAAAGATCAATAAATGGAAATCTAAATACCAGAGTAAATGGAGATATAGCTACCATTGGTGCTACTATTATGATTCCACAATACGCTGGATATAATTTTGTTCCAGATCCATCTAACGTAACAAGAACATCATCTACAGCCGATAGAATATTTTTAGATACTGGTAATTTTTCGCCTAGCAATTACACACTTTGTCAAACAACATATATTTATAATCCTAGCAAGCATCCTTATTGTAAAAATTCATCCTCTTCCACATTTGATTTTAGTGAGAAAAATACCTTTATACAAAATAATTTAAAAGGTAAAAACGTAGTCTATGCCAGGCTTTATTGGGGTGGCTCTCTTTATCAAAACTGGGCAATAAAAAATCTTGGATCAAATTTATATGTAAGTGCTTTAAATTACATAAAAGGATATAGCAGGATTGATTTTAAAGCTCCTGGAAAAAATGTAATTACAATAGATGCTGATCCAAAAGATGTCTTTTGGTTTGGCTCATTTAGTGAGTATAAACCAAAATCAATGACTCTTGAATCATATAATCAAAACGAGTCTAATAGCTACTATGTAAAGGCTGGAATAAACTACCAATATGTAGCAAGTGCTGATGTAACAGATATAGTTAGAGATTCTCTTGGTACTAGTGAGTCAGATAGGACATTTTATGCTGGTAATATCAGATCAACTACGATTCCCTTTAGTGATGAATTTATAGACCCAAATGATGGCACATATAAGGTAAACAACTCTACTAATAGAAAACTAAAAAAAACATACGGCACGCTACTATTCTCACCAGTTCAAGGGCAAAATGGCTACTGGATACAATCCATCGCACCACAATTTGCAGCTTGGAGTTTGGTCATCATTTATGACTTTGATGATAAAACTGCCGCAGCAAACAATATAGAGCCAAAGCTTGTTAGTATATTTGATGGACTAGAAAGGCTTGCAGCAGACTGGATGAAGTCAAGCGATCCATTTGGTACTGTAAAGAGCTCAACCGTAGATGTAAAATTTGAAAATATCTATACACCAAAAGCAGGCGATATAAATGCTACGCTTACAATGTTTTCTTTTGGTGGAAAGCCAGAAACAAAAGGTGAGAATATTGAAATAGAAAACGAAGGTAGCTATCTGAGTATAACCAGCAAATACAATGCAAAAGGTGATCAATTTAACTCAACCATGACAAAATTTGGACAACCTATAAATCTAGGCAAAAAATTTCACTCTCAAGCAGACTTAGATATATTTGATATATCAGACAAAATGTCACATTCCCAAAAAGAAGCAGATATAAAATTTACAGTTACAACAATTAAAAATTCAGGCAGTGCTAATGTTGTAAGCGCTGACCGTATAAATTTGGCTATGGTAGGCTTTTCTACCCGTATATATAAACCAGATGTTTGCTATATGGAATATATTTATGCAAAAAAACCTAGCGATAGTACTTTTACAAAGGTGCAAGAAAATACCCCAACGGTAGTGCCAGCAAATACTATTTTAAAAACTTTCGTTGAAGTTACAAATAATACTAATGAAGCTGCCCAAGACTTTGCACTAAAAGCTACAATAGATCCAAGCCAAATTTATAATCCAAACTCAACTTACATATACACAGATAAAGCATCACAAGGGCCTAGTGATCTGCTTACTATGTCAGGACAGGTACACTATAGCGACAACACAGGCTTGCAGCAATTAAGCGGAAATGACTTAACTTTTTATTTAGGACAAGGTGCGGCTGCAAATAAGGGTGGAGAAATGCTAATTCATCAAGGCAACTACGCTTATGCTATATATGAAACTACCCTTAAGTCTAAATTTGAGCCAAATAGTTACAAAGCCACGGTCGCAAATGCTGATATAAATTTACAGCCCTATGACACATACATAAGAAGATGTAGCAATCAAAACTACAACATTACTTTAGGTGTTAGTGCCAGTCCAAATAATTTCGTCGCAAGTAATAGACAAGACGATGGCTCGGCAGCTTTTAAAACTAAATTTAAAAATAGACTTCTAACCAAAATCGTTTCTACGCCATTTAATGTCTATATCACGAACTATGATACAGATGGCAATAAAAAAGTACCAGATGCCCCAGTAGATGTAAAAGTAGAGTTGGTCGAGTCTTGCAGTGCTCCAACAAATTTATATGAACAAGATATAACATTTAATGGCGTAACTGATATTTTGTTATCAGGCATTAGTATTGACAGAGCCTATAAAAGCGTAAAATTTAGAATTTCTCATCTTGATCCAGTGACAAATACTACAAAGATTGAATGCGAAAAATTAGATGATTTTGCCATAAGACCAAGTCACTTTAGGCTATGGGATACCGACAAGAATACGATAAATAATAACAATGTTTTAATAGGCGGCAAAGTTTATAATAACATTGCTCTTGCAGCTATGAAACCTCTTGATAGTGGCTTAGCAAATGGTTATATAAATAACATAAGTGGCTCAAATGGAGAGATAAAACTTGTACCAGCATATAGTGCGACTTGTGATCCTAGCATTATAGAGAGCGAGAACAAACTAAGCGTAGATTTTAACGATCCAAATAAAGCATTGGGTAAAATTTTCCGTCACACATCAAGTGGACCTGTTGGCTTTTCTTACTCAGATATAGGCGATACATATTTTTATGTATTAGATAAAGACTATACAATAACTGATCAACATACACCATCAAGAGCTGATGATTGTGTAAAAAACTCAATTAGCAACGATCCATCACAAGATACTGCTCAAGAAGGAAGGATCGGATGTAGTATAAAGCTAGAAGGTAATAGAGATTATTTATTTAGACCAAAAGATATACAAATAAGCAAGTTAAAGATAACGAAAGACAACGATATAACATACCTTGATAATGAAGGCATACAAAAAGCAAAGCTTGACTTTGAAGTAACTGCTAGGCTGTTTAACGATGACCCTGCAAAACTTTATAATGAAGATTGCTATGCAAAGAATATGAACTTTGACATAAAGCTAGACAGAGTTCCTTTAAATTTTACAGACAACGATGGCAATGCCGGTACATTAGCAAAAGCAAATGAAGAAATTTTATTTTTTGAAATTCCTGGCTCAAACACTAGAAAAGCAATAGATCCAAGTGCTACAAAATCAACATTTTATGTAGAAAAAAATACTTTTGTAAATGGCGTAGGCAAAGGTGAAGTATATTTTAATTTTGAAAGAAAAGTAAATCATGCTAAAAATCCTTTTACTATTTCAAGTAATGATTTTAGCTTTAGCGGTATGTCAGACAGCACCGATACAGTAAAAAAATATGAAAAACCAGCAACAGAAACGACAGCAAAATTTTACTTTGGTAGGGTTTATGCACCATTTTATGAAGGGCTTTATAGCGGTTTTTATGCCAAAATTTATTATGGTGCCTACTGCGATGGATGCAATAAAAATATCTATATGAAAGATAATGGCAAACTATGGCAAGACTTTCCAGCTGCACCATTTTGGGCTACCAACCCAAAACATAGTGCAGGAGTACTTAACTATCATGACTTTAGCTTTACAAACACTTACAGCGGCACTGTTTTAAGAAATGATGTAAGCAACATAAGCAATGGCGAGCAAATAATTTTTATAAGAAATCCTTCGGCAGTTACTGATGTGGCTAAAATGAGAGCACCTAGCTGGCTTCTTTATAGTGAATTTGATGAGAAACCTGAAACAAATAATTTCAATCTAAATTTTCTAGTACCAAATGGCGAATGGGCTGGTAAAGTCCTAAAGAGCAATAATATAGAGGATAAGACAAGCGGTGCAGTTGGAGGTTTTATAGGAGTAAAATCGAATAGTGATAGTAACCTAGATATAAGCGATAAGACAAACAGGAGAATAGAGTGGTAAAAAGAGGTGGCTTTTCATTGATAGAGCTTATCTTATCAGTGCTTGTAGTGGCCATAGTAAGTGCAAGCCTACCACTAGCAGTAAGAACTACTTCAAATTTAAGCGAGCAATCCTTAATGCAAGAAGGACTAATGAATGCTAAAACCTATATGTCATTAATATTAAAAGCACCATTTAGCGATCAAGTCTTAATAGCCGGTAAAAATACCATGCCATCATCTATAACCACCCAAGAGGCTATAATTTTTCCTCTTATTATCTGCGATCAAGGGGCAAATCCAGATTTTTATGAAAAAAGCGGTGTAAAAGGTGAAGGACATAGGATACTTGCATATCCAGTGCAAAATTCATCTGCATGTGCCACAAGGCCTAGTGATTCAAAGCTTCCAGAATCAATCAAAAGTGTAAATTTTAAAGTAAAATCTATCAAAAATTTTAATACCCAAAAATCCATCTCACCAACTGCTAGCACCACCAAACGCGACTTTATCATAGACACAGAAACGACTCCAACCATAACAAATGGAGCTGATAAATTTGTAGTTAGCACTCCTTTAAACGATAACGACGTTTTACAGATAAAGCTAGATACGACTATGAAAACTACAAAAGAGAGCAAAAGCGTACTTTATGGATATGCCTTTAATATAGGTGAAAGCAGTACTCTAAGTGTAAAAGAATGGAAATGAAAAAAACAAAAAAAGCTTTTACATTAATTGAGCTAATAATAGTCATCACCGTGCTTGGCGTTATCTCACTTATGAGCTTTAACACACTTATGAATTTATATCAAAACTATTTTCAAAGCAAAGTAATAAACGAACTAGAAACACAAAGCGAAATCGCTCTAGAGCAAATTTCAATGCTACTTAGCCACAGAATCAAACAAAGCGTTATCGCTAGAAAAAAAAATGGAGATTATCTAGCCCTAAATGATAGTGGCGTAAATTTAAGTAGTGACTTTGAAATTTTAGAATTTATCCCAGCTGCTTATGAGCTATTTGATGGCATAAACGAATATAAAGGAGATGATACTAACGGAGATCCGATCATCGAAGAAGGCATATATAGCGGATATGTAGATCTAGCAAATAGCTCTGTTGCAAATGGACTAAAAAGTCCTGGAAGCAAATTTAATGATGCTTTTAGAAACGGCGTAATGGACTTGACCTGCGAAAATGATAGCGATGAAGAAGATGTAAATAGTGGCTCTAGGTGCATAAACGCCAATAATGAAAATGGTGGTTTAGTAGCGATATTTTCTAGCATACTTTATAGGGTTGGTAGCAGCTTTGGCTATCAAGAAAATTTAGACCAAAGGCACTTAGATATCGCAAAAGTAGGCATACAATCAATCGACACGCTTAAAATTTCAAGTGATTTTAAAAATAAAAAAATTTCAGAACAGTATAAACTAGCTTACACAGCCATTGCCATAGCGCCAGCTGAGCAAAGTGCCGAGGATATACAAAACGGCTCTTTTGACCTTAAAATTTACTACAACTATAGGCCATGGCTAAATGAAAGCTTTAAAAAATTTAGCCCAACATCTACAAAGGCCATCAAAGCCGAAAGTGCAACACTAGCTAAACACGTAACAAGATTTGTCTTTACAGAAAAAAATGGAGTCATCGTGCTAAAGCTTTGCCTTAAAGCAGAAAAATCAGAAATAACCATTTGCAAGTCAAAGGCGGTTTATTGATGAGAAAAGGATTTACGTTAATAGCAGCGATATTTTTTCTAGTTGTAGCAGCTTCTATCAGCACTCTTGCCCTTTCGATAGCTAGCACATCAGCTAGACAAAGCAGTGAAATTTATCTAAGAGAGCAAGCACAACTCGTTGCTCAAGCAGCAGCAGAGTATGCGATGTTTGAAATTTTTAGAACCGATTTCTCAAACAAATGCCTAGATAAAGTAGATGGAGAATTTAACGATATGTTCGACTTTAAAGTAAAAATAACTTACTTTGGCGATATCGGCATATGCACTCCACCGACCATCATGCCAGGAACAAACGGAGTCGCAAGTACTGGCAATATGATCTTTGATGTTTTTGTAACATCAAAAGATAAAAAAACGCCAAATCCTATAAATTTTCACAAACGAACTCTTCAGAAACTTTAAAATTTTATAAAGATTTTAGTTTAATTTGTTTTTAGTTTTAGCGTGTTATAATCATCTTACTTTCTATAAAGGAGATTACGATGAACATAAGCATTGTAGGAAAACAATTTGAGCTAACAGAGCCAATCAAAAACTATATCCAAGACGCTTTTGATACACTTGGCAAATACAATCTCGACATTATCTCAGCAAGATGTGTTGTAGCAGCCGATGAAAAACAAGGGAAAAAAGGCTTTAATGCAGAATTTTCTCTAAATATGGCTCACAAAGATACGATAGTCGTTCGCCAAAAAGATAAAGATCTTTACGCTGCGATCGATCTTGCTATCGAAAAAGCATCAAAAGTTTTAAGAAGAGAGCATGATAAGAAATTTACTGTTAAAGGCAAGGCTGACGACAAAGAATTTCGCTCAAGAATAGGCGAAGAAAAGATCGAAGGTGTTGAAGAGATCGTGCCTATGGAGCTTGAAATTTATAAACCACTTGAGGTTGAAGAAGCACTTGAAAAACTAAAATCAAGCGATAAACAATTTTACGTATTTAACGATGTTGACGCAAAAATGCGTGTGATCTACAAAAGAACAGACGGAACTTTTGGTCTATACTAAAAATAGGGGCAGCTTTGCCCCTAAAATTTATGCCAATCTACTATAAATTTCTTCTTATAGTTCAAAACCCTGCTTACAAAGACTGCTACGCCAGCAAATGGCTTTAAATTTTCAAAAATAGAATAGATATCCTTGCGTGAGATAGACGTAGATACAAGAAGGCTTCCCTGTAAGCCATTTTAAGAAGATCTTGGCGAACTAATAAACTAGGTTGTAGCTAGTGAAGAGCGTAGCAAAAAAGTATATGCCATAAAAAAGCGGGTGATTTTCTTAAAAATAATTGTAAGCATCAAGATATGGAATTTTTTATGGACTGGAAAAGCGTATGGAAATACGACAAATAGCGCAACAGAGCAAACGAGCTAAAAATATACTTGATAGTACTAGAAATTTTTAAAGATAAAAGAGAAACAAAGCTCTCTTTTTGATTTTTAAAATATCAAATAACTAAAACAAATACTATCTATTTCTATAAATTTTCACTAACCTTTGGTGTAAAGGCCTTATTTATCTTTCTTATCCAAATGATTAGCGAGATAAACAAGATAAAGTAAAATATATAGCTAGCTACCGGCCAACTAGTATCAGTACCGCTTTCTTTTAGTGATATGGCATTTCTAAACTCTTGAAGCATAGAAATTCTATATCCATAATATTTTACAGTTACGTTTTTATCGCTATTTGCAAAGCCCTGAGCCTTGGCTTGTACATCAGCTGAGTTAAATTTAAAATAAAACGGAAATCCCCATGCAGTATCTTCATTTCTATAAGCCATGACTTTATTTGAATTATTAGAATCTTTAGTGTAGATAAAATAAACATCTCTAGTAGGACCATCAGCCGGATTTTTAGCATCGATGATACCATCTTTGTCCATACGTTTGACATCGCCACCTGTGATTTGTACATTTGCATAGTGTGGAAATGAATAATCAACTACAAGAGTCAAAAAAGCGTGTAAGAGTACGATAAAAATAACGCAAATTCTTTTAAAAAATGTAATCATTTCTTTCCTTTTAAATTTGCGTTATTTTATGAAAAGATAGCTTAATAAAGGGGCAAAATACCCCTTTAGTTTTAAGCTTTTTTATTAAGCATAAATTTTAGAAGTTGTGCAAGGAAGCTGATTCCACCGATTATTAAAATCGTATCGCCAATCATTCTTACCCATCTTAAATTTTGTAAGTGTGATTGTTGTAAAAGCTCAGCACTTCTTGCATACCACATACCATGCTCTAGGCTTGCAAATGCTTGATAAATTCCTATTGGAAGTAGTGAAAGCACGATCATTAGCATAAGGCCTATATTTAAGCCCCAAAAACCTACTTTCATAAGTTTCTCATCAAATTCTTGACCTTTGAATAGATAAGTAGCTACTAGCCAAACAAATCCAAGTGCCAAAAATCCATAAACGCCAAATAGCGCAGCATGTCCGTGAACTGGAGTCGTATTTAGGCCTTGGATATAAAATAATGAAATTGGAGGATTGATTAAAAATCCAAATACACCAGCGCCTAGCATATTCCAGAAAGCAACTGCGATAAAGCAGTAAAGTGGCCATTTTAATGTCTTAGCCCAAGTTTGAGCAAACTGAAGTCTGTAGTGCTCATAAGCTTCAGCGCCAAGCAATACAAGAGGAACTACCTCAAGTGCTGAGAAGCTAGCGCCAACTGCCATTATAGGTGTTGTAGTGCCTGCAAAATATAAGTGGTGGAAAGTTCCTGGAATTCCGCCTACTAGGAAAAGTGATGCACTCGCAAGTGTTGAAAACGTAGCAAATCTCTTTGAAACAAGACCAAGACTAACAAATACAAAAGCAAGTGAAGCGGTAGCAAAGACCTCAAAAAAGCCTTCAACCCAAAGGTGTACAACCCACCAGCGCCAGTATTCCATCACTGGAAGTGGACTTCTTTGGCCGTAAAATAATCCTGCTCCGTAAAATAATCCAACTGCAACGGCTGAAGCTGCAAAGATAGCAAGTAAATTTTTGTCACCTTTGTTCTTAAATCCGCCGATAAATCCGCGAAGTAAAAGTAGCATCCAAATGACAAGGCCAACAAATAAAATAATTTGCCAAACACGTCCAAGCTCGATATATTCGTATCCTTGGTGTCCAAACCAAAAGCTTAAATTTATAGGCATAATATTTGCAATCGCTAAATACTCACCAGCAAAACTGCCAACTACAAGGATTAGTAGTGCATAAAATAGTAAATCTACGCCAAGCTTTTGGAATTTTGGATCTTTACCGCCATTTATAATAGGTGCTAGGAAAAGACCGCCTGCTAAAAATCCTGTCGCAATCCAGAAAATACTAGCCTGAATGTGCCATGTTCTAGCAAGTGAATAAGGAATATAAGCTGATAAATTTATACCGTAAAATTCTTGTCCTTCGACTGTATAGTGAGCTGTAAAACCGCCTATTAAAATTTGGAATGCAAAAAGAGCCAAAGTTACAAAAAGATATTTTTTAAGAGCTTTTTGAGATGGAGTTAGGCTTAATTTACTAAGTGGATCTTCGTTAATAGCTTCCAACTTTTCATCATCTTTTTTGCCATAAAAAGAGCTAAACCAAACAAGAAATCCAATACCAGCAATAAGTATTACAACGCTTGCGATTGACCAAAAGATATTTTCGCTTGTTGGTACATTATCGATTAGTGGCTCATGTGGCCAGTTATTTGTGTATGTAGCATCGCTATTAGGTCTATTTGCTGCGGTTGCCCAGGCTGACCAGAAGAAAAAGTTATTAAGATCATCTCTATCAGAAGCATTTGGAAGAGTATTTTCTTTCATCGCATAAGCTTCTCTTAAAGATTTAAACTTAGGGTCATTTCCAAAAAGTGATGAATACTCTTGGCTTACTTGTTTCATAGCCTTTAATCTATCACTACTAAGTACGATTTTATCGTCTTTTACGCCATTTTCTCGGTACTCTTTTTTAAGTAGAACTTTTAGATTTGCCTTTTGCTCATCATTTAAATCAGCATATTTTGAGTGATAAATTTCATCTGCTTTTAACTCTAAAAATATAACCAACTCTTTGTGAAGCCAGTCCGCACTCCAATCAGGTGCTTGATATGCACCGTGTCCCCAAACAGAGCCAACTTGCATACCTCCTATGCTTTGCCAGGCCTCTTGACCTTTATAGATGCTCTCTTTGTCGATCACGACATTGCCATTCTCATCTGTAAAATTTACAACTGGTGGCGAGCTTCTATAAACCTCAACGCCGTAGTAGCCTAAAATACTAAAGCAAATTACTAGTACTGCAACAAGTGCTAGCCAATACTTTTTGTATTCACGCATTGATTCTCCTTTTTTTAAAAATTTTAAGGTGAAGTTTATCTCATTTTAAAAAAGCAGCTAATGATATATGTCAATAAAAGATATATATTGTCTTAATAAAAATTTTAAAAAATTTATGAAATTGGCGGAATTTTACATAGAATTAACCTAAAAATTATTAATATACAACTTTATATTTTTAAAATAAAGGAAAAAAATATGCAAAGAAATTTTTTGCAAAAAATGGCTAAATTTAGCCTTGTCGCTTCACTTTTTATGGCTCTTAGCCTAAACGCAGCTGAGTCTGCTAGAAGCATAACAGATATGCAAGGCGTCAAAGTAGGCGTGCCTGAGAAGGTTGAAAAGATCGCTGCTCTTTGGCACGCAAACAACGAGATCATCCTAGCGCTTGGCGGTATGGATAAAGTTGTAGCTACAACTGATCAGATCAAGAAAAACAAGTGGTTCGCCCTCGTCTATCCAAAACTTAAAAATTTACCAGCCGCGCTTGATGGCAAAGATCTTCAGATCGAAGAGCTTGTTAAGCTTGCTCCTGATGTCGTCGTAGTCTCAAGCAAAAACTATCAAGACGAGCTTAGCAAAAACGGCTTTAGCGCTGTAAATTTGATCTTTAGAGACTATCCAGATATGGAGAAAAGCATCTACGCAACTGCTGAAGTGATCGGCACTGACAAGGCCAGAGCTATGGCTGATAAACTTACAAAAAATATCCAAGATAACACCAAATTTGTAACTGATAGGACAAAAAACATCCCTGATGCTAAACGCCCAAAAGTGCTTCACTTGCTTGGCGGAGCAAATTTATTAAAGGTTGATGGCACAAAAACTATCATAAACACTTGGATAAATTTAGCTGGCGGCAAAAACGCAGTCTCAAAAGAAGGCTCTATGATCGAGCTAACAGCTGAAGAGCTCATCAACGCAAACCCTGATATCATCATCGTTGGCGGAGCTGATACAGATGCACAGATCAAAAGCATAAAAGAAAACCCTGCATACTCAGGCTCAAACGCTGTTAAAAACGGCAAAGTTTATGGTAACCCAAAAGGCGTTTTTGGCTGGGATAGATACGGCGCAGAGAGCGCTCTTCAAATTTTATGGGCAGCAAAGACTATCCAACCAGATCTATTTAAAGATGTAGATGTAAAAGCTAAGACAAAAGAATTTTACAAAGAGTTCTTAAACCACGATCTTAGCGATACAGAGTATGACTATATCTTAAAAGGTCTAAATCCAGACGGTAGCAAAAAATAATATATGAAAAACGCAAATTTTTCATTAGTCACCATTTTTTTAGCTCTGCTAACGCTTCTTTGCGCCTTTGTCGCACTTTGCGTTGGCAGATTTTACATTTCATTTGGCGATGTGTTTAGCGTGCTAGCTCATAGCATTGGTCTGGGAGATGGCGCAGCTAGCAACATCACAAACGTGATAGAAAATTTACGCATCCCTCGCATCATCGCAGCTATACTTGTAGGAGCCGCTCTTAGCGTGAGTGGTGCAGCTTATCAAGGTGTCTTTAAAAACCAGCTAGTAAGCCCTGATCTTCTTGGCGTATCAGCTGGTGCTTGCGTGGGAGCAGCAACTGCGATTATCTTTGATCTATCGCTATTTTGGATACAAATTTTTGCGTTTGGCTTTGGCTTAGCAGCCGTTGCTATCACGCTAGCAATACCTAAGATGATGGGCCGCTCAAGCACGCTTATGCTAGTTCTTTCTGGTATCATCGTAAGCGGTCTAATGGGCTCAGTGATCGGCTTTTTAAAGTATGTCGCTGACCCTGAGACGAAGCTTCCTGACATTGTTTATTGGCAGCTTGGAAGTCTTGCAAAGCTTGATAGTGAAAATTTAAAATACATCGCCCCAGTGATGATCGTCTGCGCTGTTTTGCTAATCGCTATGAGCTGGCGTATAAATTTGCTCTCTCTTGGCGACGAAAGCGCGGCTAGACTTGGCGTAAATGTGGCTTACGAGCGCTCTATCATCATCATCTGCGCCACACTTCTTACAGCTTGTAGCGTCTGCATAAGCGGTATAGTGGCCTGGGTGGGGCTTCTCATGCCTCATTTAGCGCGCATGCTAGTTGGAGCAAATAACATAAGAAGCATGCCTGCAAGCATATTTATGGGTGCTATGTTTTTGCTTTTTGTTGATACCTTGGCACGCAGTATAAGCGTGAGCGAAGTGCCTCTTGGCGTGCTTACTGGCTTTATCGGCACGGTATTTTTCGTCTGGGTCTTGTGGCGAAATAAAAAGGTTGCATGATGCTTGAAGTTAGAAATTTAAACTTTAGCTACCCAAATGGGGCTGGCAAACTAGAAAATGTAAATTTAAAGATAGGCGCAGGTGAGATTTTAACTATTCTTGGTCGAAATGGAGCTGGCAAATCAACCACTCTTGGGCTAATAAGCGGCTCACTCAAGCCAGTTTCGGGAGAAATTTTTCTTGATGGCAAAAATGTTGATAGCCTAAGCAACAAAGAGCGTGCCAAGATCATGGCATATGTGGCTCAAAGCGAGGTAACCGAGTATGAATACACCGGACTTGAGTTCATCACGATGGGACGCGCGGCACACCTTGGCATCTTTGCAAGACCTAGTAAAGAGGACGAAGAGATCGCTAAAATTTACACCAAAAAGCTTGAGATCGAGCACCTTGAAGAGAAATTTATCACTCAAATGAGTGGCGGTCAAAAGCAAATGTGTATGATCGCGCGCGCGATGGCTGCACAACCAAAGATGATTATATTTGACGAGCCAACGAGTGCACTTGATTTTGGCAACCAGTATAAATTTCTACGCACCATTAAGTGGCTAAAAGAGCTTGGCTACTCGGTCGTGCTAACTACTCACAACCCTGACTTTGCCGTGCTTCTTGGCGGATATGTCGCACTTGTAAAAGGTGATGGAAATGTTGAGTTTGGCACGGTTAGCGAGATCATTAGAAGCGAAAATTTAAGCAAGCTTTACGGATTAAGCTTAAACGTAAGCTACATCGACGAAGTAAAAAGAGAGTGCTGTTTAACATATCCTCTTTAAATTTATACTCTCAAAAGAGAAATTCTTTTGAAAGCACTTTTGCATTTTTGCTATTTCACACATACTGCCTTTGGAGTAAAAATGAAAAAGTTAGTTTTGATTTTATTTTTTGCGTGGATGCAGTGGCTTTGACCGTGATCATGACGGCATACCATGTGAGAATATATGCAAAGAACGTAGAGTAAAAAAATAATTTTATTAAAATTTACTCCGCTAAATTTTAAAGCTAACAAAATCAAAAATTTAAGTTAAATTGAAAGCAACTAGGCGTTATTTTTAGCAAGCGCCGCCACCCTAGTCTTTGCAGCCTGTGTAATATCATCCTCGTAGTCATAGAAGTTAAATGTCGCTCCATGCTGTACAAAGCCATTTAGTATGTCGCCACTTTGTCGGTTTTTAAGATCAAGCTCGGCCACCTTAAAGCCGTCATTTGTTGCACAAAATTCTTTTAACCTAGCAGGCGTCTCTTTTAGCTTGGTGAACAAAAAGCAGTATCCATCGCCGCCGTTTCGTCCCACCCTTCCTCGTAGCTGATGAAGCGTAGCAAGGCCGAGCCGCTCAGCACCCACGATCACTATCGTATTTAGCCTTGGCAGCGAGATACCAACCTCAACAACAGTGGTTGAAAGCAAAATTTCGCCCTCTTCCCTAAAGCGCCTTAAAATTTCCTCTTTTTCCTTGTCCTTACCGTGCGTGACGAAAACATTTTTGAAATTCTTTAGCCAAAAGCCCTGCGCCTCATTTAGGCTTTGGTAGTTTGAGCTCTCACTGCTCTCAACTAGAGGATAAATGATAGCCACTTGAAAGCCACCTCCAAGCTGCTTTTTGATGTGAGTTATTAAAAAGCCAAACTCACTAGCGCCTAAAATTTGGCTCGTTATATTTTTCTTAAACGGCATCTGCTTTAAAAAGCTAAAATTTACGATCTCAGACTGGATTAAACTGAGCGTCCTTGGTATCGGTGTAGCCGAAAACTGCACAAAATTTGCTCGCTCATTCTCGTTTGAGGCGAGCTCCTCTATCTTTTTGCGTTGATTTGAGCCAAAGCGGTGCTGCTCATCGACCATGACAAGCGGCGAATTTGGTAACTCGTGAAATAGAAGCGCATGCGTACCAACGATCAAATTTACCCCGTCAAAATCAAGCTTTTTCTCTCCGCTTTGAACCAACATCACATTCACAAAAGATGGCAATAGCCTCTTTGCTTCATTATAAATTTGCTCGCTTAAGATGCTAGTTGGTGCCATCAAAATAGCAGTTTTTGGATAGACACTAAGTGCGGCTGCTAGGATCACCAGCGTCTTACCACTCCCCACATCGCCCATTATGACGCGTCTTTTTGCCTGCACAGCACTAAGGTCGTCTCTTATATCATTTATCGCGTTTATCTGGTCGTTTGTCGGCATAAATGGCAAGCCCTTTAGCCAAGAGCTTATATCAAAAAGCTCTATTTTAGGACTTTTAAAATAAGTTTTTTTCGCACTTAGCTTTTTTATGTAGTTAAAAATTTCTACAAATTTTAAAATGTGCGTACCCTCATTGTCGTTTTTTAGGCGGTATAAAATTTGTACGCTTTGCTCATCTAGCCTTTGCAGATCAGCTAGAAATTTAGCCTCTTTTTCACTTAAGCCCTCGGCTAATAAATTTTGTAAATTTATATATTTTAAAACAAGTTTTTTGACTTCATCATCTTTGAGCTCGGTCTTAAATTTAGGCACGATCTGGCCTATTTTTGTGGTGATTTTTGGATTTACGATCTGCCACGAGCCAAAGGCGTAGGAGCAAAGCCCATATATCGCCATCTCTTTGCCAACCTTAAAAGCGCCGTAGTGCCAAGACTTTGCGTTAAAAATGACGATCTTTACACTACTTTGCCACTGCTCGCAAAAGGCAAGTGCTGTTAGCATACCAGGGCGCGAGGCGAGCGAGGTGATCTTTACATTTATGCAGATCTGCCCTTCTCTTGGGCTCTTAGCGATCGTCGTATCCTCAAAGCCCTTTGGTAGCACAAGAGCAAGGTCAAGTAGGCTAAGCACGCCTATTTTTAGAAGTTTTGCCCTATCGCTTGCTTCAAATTTCATTTTTTAAGACGCAAAAACTTAGCTCGTTTATCTCTGCGTGAGCTTTTATGAAGCTATTTAGCTCGTTTAGCGAAAGGGCTGAAATTTTATCTAGATCCTTTAAAAATCCCCCAAGCTCACCATGCTCATAAAACTCGCCTTGTGCGATGTCAAGGCGCTTAAATAGCGTCTCAAGCCTAAGTGGCAACGAACCAAGTAAAAATTTCTTCGCCTGCTCAAGCTCGGCCTTGCTAACGCCTTTTTTGCTAAATTTTAAAATTTCTTCTTTTATAACAGCGATGGCCTCATCTTTTTTCTCATTTTTTGTCTGCATGTAGCCGTAAAGCTGGCTGTAAGAGAGATTTAGCAAATTTCTAGCGTAGGCGCTATACGCAAGCCCTCTTTTCACGCGGATCTCCTCCATGAGCCTCGAGCCAAAGCCACCCTCGCCTAAAATAAATGTCGCCACTGCGGCCTTGTATTTCTCCTCAGGTTTTACATTAAATGGCGCACCAAAGTAGATGTAGGCTTGCTCGCTTTGCCTGATGATCTCGCTGCTTTCGCACTTGTTGCTTGGGCTAAAGCGCTCTAGTTTTCGCACCTTGCCAGGTTTTAGTATCTCCAAAACACTAGCAAGCTCTTTTGCCTGCTTCTCGTCGATGTCGCCACCTAGCACGCAAAGCAAATTTGAAAGGTCTAAATGCTCGTTTAAAAACTTTCTCACATCTTCAAGCGTGATCGCTTTTATGCTCTTTTTAGTGCCGATACTAGGCTCTGAAAGCACGCTTTTTGGATACAAAAGCTCAAAAAGCCCCTGCCTTGCTAAGTAGTCAAAGTCGTTTTCATTTGCTGCGATCTCGCCAAGTGTGACGGTTTTGCACCTATTTAGAATTTCATCAGTTAAATTTGGAGCGCTTATAAGCTCTTTTAGCTTGCCGCACGCAAAGGCAAAGTGCTCTTTTAAGCAGTTTAGATCGATGCAAAATGTCTCAAAGCCGCAGCTTGCATTTAGGCTGATCGCCCTTACTTCAAGCTCTTTAGCAAATTTAGCCGAGCCTAGCTTCATATCGCCCTCGTTTAGTAAATTTGCACTTAGTCTTGCAAGACCTGCAAGCTTGCCATTTTGCGAGCTACCAGCTGCTTTGAAAACTAGCTTTAGGCTCACTACTGGCATCGCTTTTGAGCTTTCAAAAACGACTGGGATTTTTACATTTTTTACATTGATATCTAAAATTTTCATCTAAAATTTCTCCAAAATATCGTAGTTTGTGTTACGCTTAGCTGGGATTTCTCCAACATCTTTTATAAGCTCGATCATCTGGTCTTGGTTCATCCTAAAGCTAGCACCTGCCGCCTTTACAACATTTTCCTCCATCATTGTGCTACCAAGGTCGTTTGCGCCAAAAAGAAGCGCTAGCTGACCTACGTAGCTGCCCTGCGTGACCCAGCTACTTTGGATATTTTTAAAGTTATCCAAAAAGAGCCTTGAGACTGCAAGAAGCCTTAGATAGACGTTTGAGCTTTGCTTTTTGATCTCTGGAATTTCTTGCATGAGCTTTGTATTTAGCCCTTGAAAGCTCCAAAGTATAAAGGCTCTAAATCCAGCCGTTTCATCTTGTAAATTTCTGATGTGCTCCCAGTGCTCCACGATCTCGCGAGTGCTCTCAACAGTGCCAAACATCATTGTAGCAGTCGTTTTCATGCCAAGTTCGTGCGCCTCTTTGTGTATGCGAAGCCAGTCTGCGGTGTCGCACTTTTTAGGGGCGATGATATCACGCACCCTGTCGCTTAAAATTTCCGCTCCAGCCCCTGGCATCGAGTATAAACCCTTTTCGTTTAGGCGTCTTAAGACCTCTTTTGTAGAAATTTTTGAAATTCTTGCGATGTAGTCGATCTCAACGGCAGAAAAGCCATGTATCGTGATGCTTGGATAGTGTTTGCTGATGTAGCTCACTAGCTCCTCGTACCACTCGATCTTTAGCTTTGGATGAACGCCGCCTTGAAATAAAATTTGCGTGCCGCCAATGGCGATTAGCTCCTCTATCTTCTTGCCGATCTCCTCAAAACTTAGCACGTAAGCGTCTTCTTCTTTTGCGTGGCGGTAAAATGCGCAAAATTTACAATCCACCCAGCAGACATTTGTATAGTTGATGTTGCGATCTACGATGAAGGTCGTTATGCCATCTGGATGAAGCTCTTTTTTTCTAGCTAGTGCCATCTTGCCAAGCTCGTGAAGCGGTGCATTTTCTATAAGATCGATGGCTTCATTTACACTAAGTCTTTTCAAATTTAACCTTTTATTTTGCTTATTTTTGGGCGAGAGTTTAGCCAAAAATGCTTTTAAATATGATAAATCAGGCGTTATGAAAAATTAATTTTTAAAGGCTAAAATGTGAGAAATTCTTTAAAGGAGCGAATTATGAAAAAGGTTATATTTGCCGTTATTTGCGGACTATTTTTAGTTGGTTGTGCTAAAAATGAGCCAAAGCCAAACGAAGCTGGACACGCAGAATGTGGCTGCCCTCACCACCAAAACATGGCGACAAAAGATAAGGGAAGTTGCGAACACCACGGCGACATGCAAAATGGTGGCCATGCACATGACCACCAAATGATGCATAAACATTAATAAAAGTGCCAACTGGCACTTTTATCCAACTATCACCTTGTCACCTTTGGTGCCAAGAACTGTCACTTTTTCTCCGTTAGCTAAATTTCCGTCATATTTCCAAAGAGTGCCTTTGAAATAGACCATATTTTCTCTGATCTCGCCAACTCCGGCTTCGTCTAAAAATTCCTCGTTAAAACTCTCTTTTCTGGACATAAATTTACTCTTCAACGGCGCTTTTAAAAGCACAAGGAGCACGATCGCAATCGCTGCCGTAATTAAAATTTGATAGCTCCAAGCAAAACTAAAACCAAAATTTATAGCTCCAACTACTATAAAAGCTATGCCAAAAAATAGCAAATAAAACGAGAAAAAGATAAACTCGGTGATGCACAAAACCACACCAATTGCTATCATTATAAAAGGGCTGATCACGCCTTATCCTTAGCTAGGAAATTTTTCAAAACGCTAAGTGAGCCAATAAGCTCAGTCGCCTCATAAGGGACTAAAATTTTATCTTTTGAGCTATTTTTAGCTAGCTCGCTAAATGCCCCGACTCTATCGCGCGCGAGCAAAAATTCAGCCGCATTTGCGTTTTTGCTCATACTATCATTTATCATATCCATAGCCTCTTTTTGAGCCGTTGCGATAGCGATTTGCTCGTATTTTTTCGCATCAGCCATACGCTCTATAGCCTCTGCTTGAAGTACTTTTTCTTGTTTTAGCGCCTCTGCGTTGCGTATTAGTGCCTCTTTTTCAGCCAAGGCTTTTAGCTCGATCGCACGTTTTTCACGCTCAGCTTTCATCTGCATATTCATCGCCTCTTCGATGCCAAGTGGGACAGAAATTTCAGAAATTTCTACACGCATGATCTTTACGCCCCAGTTGCCAGCAGCGTCGCCAAGAGCCACTTGAAGTGCGGCATTTAGGCGGTCACGTGAGCTTAGTGTATCGTCAAGATTCATCGCGCCTATCTCGCCACGAAGCGTTGTCATGGCTAAATTTGCAATGGCACGCTTGTAGTTATCTACGTTATAAACCGCCATTTTCGCGTCAAAGACCTTTAAAAAGACGATACCATCGACGCTTATGTTTACGTTATCTTTTGTAATGACTTGCTGTTTTGTGATGTCTACTAGCTGCTCTTTTACGGTGATTATCGCTCTTATTTGATCGACAAATGGGATAATTATGTGAAATCCACCGTCAAGCACTTTGTGGAATTTACCAAGTCGCTCGATGAGTAGATTATCAGCTTGTGAGACGATCTTGATGCCAGCCTTTAAAAACAAGAACGCAAAGATAACCAGAACTACGACTAAAACGCCAAATGCTTCGATTTGCATTTTTACTCCTTTAATTTATAATTTGTTATTTTCTTAAGTATTATAATACATTTTAAATTTTATTTTCAAAAAGGATTAGCATGAAAAAATTTATATTTGCACTAAGTGCGGCCCTACTTTTGGCAGGTTGTGCCTCATCTAGCCAAAATGCAAACGTCCCACAAGGCAAATGTGAAGTAAAAAGTAGCTGCGAAGCTCCAATTAGCAGCATTGAGGGCACTTATAAAGCATTTTTGCCTTGCGCTAGCTGCATGGGTGTTGATTCACGCTTAACATTAAAAAAAGATGGTACATTTGAAAGTGTGATGGACTACAAGTCAAAAGACAACTACAAAGCCGTTAGCAAAGGCAAGTACTCAATAGAAAATGGTGTGATAACAACGATTGATGAGTATAAAGAAAAGAGCTTTTATAAAATAGAAGGCGAGAACCTAAAAATGCTAGATATGGATCAAAAAGAGGTCACTGGCGAGCTAAAAGATAAATACATCTTTAAACGCGTAAAATAAATTTTAAAGGCAAAATGATATAATTTTGCAATTTTTAAGGAGTTGCAAATGAAATATCTTTTTGCCATACTTATCTCATTTTTCATCCTTGGCTGCGCAAAAAATGAAAATTTAGAGCCAAAACAAAGCACACAAAATATAGCAAAAGAAGACAAGCCGTTAGTTCAGGCAAATACACCCAAAAAGCCAGAAAAGCTAATACTTCCAAACTCAATTTATAGTAGTTTTCACACTATTTTGCCTTGCCCAAACTGCGAAGGCATAAAAACTATCATCACGTTAAATAAAGACAAAACCTATACAAAAACAATGCTTACTATGGATAAAGAAATAAGCTTGGTTGAAAAAAATGGCACATTTGATGTTGATGATAGTGCTATCATTTTAAAAGATGAAAATGGCAATCTTAGCTACTTCGCACCAAATAAAAACTCACTTCTTCAGCTTGATGACAAGAAAAATAAGCGAGTTGGCGTGCTAGCTCAAATTTATAATTTCGAGCCAGTAAATAAAGCTTACAAAGATAGTTTTTTTGCTAGATTCTCTAAATTTAAAGACAAAAATGGCTTTTTAGATATTATCATCACGCCAAGTAAAAATGGTGCAAGAGCAACATTTTACTCATCGTTAAAAAACGGCTCCCCAATTTGTGAGTTTAGCTCTGAGCTTTTTTATGACAAAGGAATTTTTTATCTTTTAGATGAAAAAGGCATAGCCTTAAGCATACACAAGATAAATGGCGATCTATTTATAATCGCAAATGATAAAATTTGTAAAAGTGCTCACATAAGCGGGCATTACAAAAAAAGTAAAGGCTATAAAAATATCTTTGGTAAAGGATTTTTTGCAGAGCTGACAAACGAATCAGCAAATAGAGATGTGATAAAAATTTATGGCTCAAAAAACATAAAACGAGATAACACAAAAAAAGAAAACAGCTACATCGTAACAAGTAAAAGTGAAAGAATTTTTGAATACACCTTGCTAAATGGCATTATCACAAGCATTGAAATTTATTCAAACGAGTTTAAAACTCCAGAAAATATCAGCCTTAAATCAAATTTCAAAGATATAAAAAACTCTCTTGTTATCTCTAAATTTAGTAGTGACAAAAACAATATCTATCTAAAAATAGATAGCCACGATATGTTAATCACACTAAAAAATCCACTTACCAAAGAGATAACAAGCCTAAACGATATCCCAGATGAAACAAAGATAGAGCAAATAACGCTAATGTGGAATCAATAAGTTGAAAGAATATCTTAAACTTTTAAAAGAAGAGAAAAATTTTCGCCTCTTAAGCATCATTCAGCTTATATGCTATTTTGGCGTATGGTTTTCGCACACAGGTATCTTTACCCTTCTTATCAAGCTTGACGCTCCTGTTTGGGCGATTACGCTAAGTGCAGCGATGGCATTTATCCCAGGTGTTGTCATAGCTCCGTTTAGTGGAATTTTAGTTGATAAATTTAGCCCAAAACCGATGCTTGTCATCATGATGGCAGTTGAGACGATAAGCGTTTTTATGCTTCTTTTTATAGACTCACTTGATTTTTTATGGCTACTTTTACTCATCATTTTTGTTAGAAATGGCACTGGCGGAATGTATTTTCAAGTAGAGATGAGCGTACTGCCAAAAATTTTAAGCAAAGAAAATCTCAAACTCGCAAACGAGATCCACTCTATCATCTGGGCAGTCTCATACACCGCTGGTATGGGGCTAGCTGGAGTTTATATACACTTTTTTGGTATTAAAAGCGCATTTTTGCTTGATGGCATACTATACATTTTTAGCTTTGGATTTTTATATTTTTTAAATTTACAAGGTCTAAAGCCAGAATTTATAGAAAAACCACTAAAAATGCTAAAAAATGGCCTTGTGTATTTAAAAGAAAACAGGCTTATCGTGCATCTTATATTTTTGCACGCCTTTGTTGGTATTACCGCTTATGATGCATTGATCGCACTTTTAGCTGATTACAAATATGCAAATTTACTCTCGACATCGCTAATTATAGGACTATTAAATACCTCAAGGTCCATTTCGCTTATGTTTGCTCCAGCCATACTTAGTAAATTTATAAATAAAAATACGCTTATTTTCGTATATATCGGTCAAGGCCTTGGTATCATTATTTGGGCTTTATCGCTTTGGAATTTTTATCTATCGCTTATTGGTATTATCTTTGCTGGATTTTGTACATCAAGCCTTTGGAGCTACACCTATACAATGCTTCAGCAAAACTGCAAAAAAGAATTTTATGGCCGAGTGATTGCATATAACGATATGATTTTTCTTGGCTTTAGCGCTCTCATTTCATTTATCATTGGTCTGCTTTATGATATTGGACTTAGCGTTGAGATGATTGCAAGTTTTATGGGAAGTCTCTTTTTTGTAGGGGCTTTTTACTATCACATCGTATTAAAAAGCTACAAAATAAGGTGATTAATTTTAAATTAAGTCGCCTAAGCTCAAAAGGCGACTTGGCAAATTTTTATTTTTTTAGATAGTAAGTAGTTCCATTTGAAAAGCGTTTTTCATAAGCTGAAGTGTAAGGAACAAGATCAGCGTGCCCAGCGTAAAGCCTACCATCTGGCTTAAGCAATTTATGAAGCCTCTCAACGCATTTTAATCTAAAATCATCATCAAAATAGATCATCATATTTCTTGAAAGCACAATATCAAATTTTCCTAGATTAAAAATAGCATCATCAAAAACATTTAAAATTTTAAACTCACACCTTGGTAAAATTTCTTTTTTTATCTTAAATTTATCATCGACTTTTGTAAAAAATCTCTCTTTTTGAAAATCGCTTAATCTATGCAAGCTCCTCTCACTAAAAATACCATTTTGACAGCTTGCTATGGCTTCTGAGTTTATGTCTATACCTACGATTGAAATTTCATGCTGTTTAAATCCCATCTCATAAGCAAGCATTGCAAGCGAATATGACTCATCTCCAGTAGAGCAAGGAGCACACAAAATTCTAGCTCCTCCAAGCTCCTTTGCGTAATATATCACATCTTTAAGTTGAGACAACTCTCTATAAAAATAAGTCTCATTTACAGTTACTAGATTTAAAATGTCTTGTCGCAAGCTTGAGTTATATCTTATCATTGAAACAAGATCTTTAAAACTTTTTATCTGGCGATCTCTAATAAAAATGGTAATTCGCTGCAATGTAATATCTCTTTTTGGTTCCAGATCAACTCCGCAAAGAGTTTTGATAACATTCATAAATTCATTAAAACTATCCATATCTTGTGAAGTATTTGTTTGCATTGTTTTTGTATCTTTTGCATCATTAGTTAATAGCATTTAAAAAATCCTCCAGCTCTTTTTTTATCATAGTTAGATTTAATGATTTTAAGCTTTGATTTAGCTCTTTTGCACGTTTTGGCATACCATAAACTATCGCGCTCTCTTCATTTTCAGCTATACATTTTGCTCCAGCCTTATAAAGCTTATCAAGCCCAGATGCACCATCATCTCCGATGCCAGTTAGCAAGATAGCTAGGACATTTGCGCTTTTACAAATTCCAACTCCAGATTTAAACAACACATCAACATTTGGCGTATATATAGTCTTTTCTTCTGTATTTGGTTTTGCACTGATTGGTAAATTTGGTGATACCACTACATTTTGCTCGCAAACATATACGGTATTTTCTTTTAAAATTTTCCTCTCATTTAAAATTTCAACATCCAAGCCACACTCTTTTCCGATTTGCATAGCAAAAGAGTTTATAAACATTTTATTCATGTGCTGGGCTATCACGATGATAGCTCCATTTAGTTTTACGTTTTTTAATAACTTTTTTAAATGCCCAGGCCCGCCAGTAGATGCCCCTATTAATATTAATTTTTGTGCCACAAATAGCCTTTAAAATTTTAATTTAATATTTAGCTTACGCCACTTTTTTGTATATCGTCAATAACCCTGCCACTCTTTATATGCCTTGCTAATTTTTAAGCAAATTTATAGATTATTTCTTTGTGATCTTATACAAAAAGCTAAAAATTTCAGCAACAGCTTTATATAAATTTGGTGGAATTTCTTGATCAACTTCAACCTTGCTTAAAATTTCAATAAGATCAGGATCCTCTTTGATCGGTATATCATGCTCTTTTGCAAGATCAATTATTCTATTTGCTATCTCGCCAGCGCCACTAGCCAGCACTCTTGGAGCATTGTCTTTAGATCTGTTGTAACCAAGAGCTACTGCTTTTTTCTTATTTACTTGCATTAAATTTTCTTATCAAAGCCCACATCAAGGCCGCCAAATTTTTTAAATCTATCATTTAGCTTCACTTTTGACAAAGTCTTGATATTAAAGTTTGAAACTATAAGTCCAAGCTTTGATATTGCTTGTTTTAATTCGCTAGAGTTTGAGAGGATGAGCTCCTTAAACTCATTTGTTTGCGTAGCTACCGAAAGATCAATGTACCTTTTATCAATAAGTCCAACCATCACATTTATCTGTCCAAATTTCTTAAAATTTAGATCGATCTGAGCGTAAAATTTATCCTTTTTGCCTTGCTTAAATGCGATATTTCCACCCTCAACGCCATCCCAAATATAAGGCATATAAGTTTGAATCCCGCCTTGAAGGCTTGATATCATTTGATGCATCTCAATCTGCGAAATCATCTTATTTGCAGCATTTACGCTTTGCGGGTTTTGACTCTTTTCACTGATATTTAAAAGCGTGCTTTTTATATCTTGGCTTAGCACCTTTGAAATTTCGCTGCTATTTTTAGTCGTAATGTTATTTATATCGTTTGTAGCGAGATTTAACTGCTTTAAAAGCGCCTTACTCTCACTTAGCTCATTTTTAGCCAAACTTGCCTTAGCATCAGCAAGACTTAGGCTATGAGCAAGACGTCTCGCCGCACTTTGGAGCTTATCTTGCAAGCTACCATCCTTTGAGACATCGCTCATCTCATTAAACGCTTTTACAAGCCCTGCTTCATCACCTATATTATTTAGCGTTTTTAGATCGTTTTTTATGCTATCAAGGATAGTTTTTAGCTCTTTGTGATTTTGGCTAAAACCAAAATTTTGATTTAGCTTTTCATTTGCTAGGCTTGCGACTTTCTCGCTTAGATTTGAGATAAAATTTTGCATTTTGCCTATTTGATTTTTTACTAGCTCGCCATTTTGATCTTTTGAAAAATTTTTATCTAAAAATTTAACCACATTATCAAGCTTATCAACATCTTTTAAAAGGTTTTTTATGTTTGAGTTATCAAGGATGTTTTTTGCGTCATTACTCGCTTTTTCAAGTATAGAAGCAAGCTTTGAAAAAGAATTTTGATTGTCTAATTTTTCATCATTTAGGGTTAAAATTTGATTTAGTAAATTCTCGCTTGAGAGATTTTTTATATCACTTAGTAGCTTCTGAACCGAGCTTGGAAGCTTCTCTGGACTAAGTGCATCTTTTAAATTTGCTTCAAGCATTACGCCTGAGTTTTTGATCTGTTCATTTAGTGAGCCGGCTTTTAGATCGGCTATTGGTTTTAAAAATTCTTTTAGTTTTAAAGCAAGACTCTTTATCTCAGGGCTTTCATTTTGGGTTGCTTCAGCCTCTAAGCTTTTTGCAAGGTCTGATAGCTCGCCCGCTAAATTTGGAGCGATTTTCGTATCTTTTGCCTGAGATAAAATTTGTTCAGCCTTGCTAAGACTTGAAGCACTTTTTAGATCATCAAGCACTCTTGCAACGAGTTTTCCAACATTATCAAGTGTCTCTGAAATGCTCTGCTCACTAGGCGTTTGTACGCTTGGCTGATTTTTAAAAAGCGAGCCTTCATTTTTACGAACTGGCGCATTTTGAGTAGTATTTTGCCCGGTTTGAACCGAAGTGTTTGATATATTCAAAGAATTTCCTACGTCCATTTTTACTTTTTATTTTTTCTATCGGCAAAATTTCTATTTTGCTCAATAGTAGCGATGCCAGCCGTCCTTGCAACGAGCCTATCGTTATACTCTTTTCTCATGTGCTGTGGTATTGTCTTTTGCGTTAGTGCAAATAAAATAAGCCCAGTAAAAAGTACCAAGTAAACATAGATAAAGCCAAATGCTCCAAAAATTTTCATCGCATAGCTCATAAGAAGCGGCGAGAAAAGCGAAGCCAAAGAGTAGCTAAATAGCAAGGCACGTGCGACTTGCACACTCTTTGTCTTGTCTGTGATCTCGTCATTTGCTCTAGCTAAAGAAAGTCCATATGTGCAAAAAATTCCAGCTCCAAAAAAGAATGAAAGTAGATATTCAATCGTTAAATTTTTGCCATTTAGCAAAAATAAAACCGCGCTTATTAAAGCCACACTACTACAAAGCAAAATTGCTGGCCTTCTGCCATATCTATCAGAAAAACTACCGATAAAAACTTGAGCTAAAAAGCCTCCGATCATCGCAACCGTCATAAAAAATGACGCCTCTTTTGTGCCGTATCCTTGAAGCAAAACAAAAAGGCTTGCCATCGAAAAAAAGCCATTTATTGCTAAGCCTGCAATGAGCGCGCCAACAAGAGCGAGCGGGACGATACCAAAAATTTTTGGGATGTTTATGGGCTGACGCTCTGGGATTTGAGGCTGATTTATACGGATCAAATTTAATGGAATGCTTGAGAGCATGATAAAAGCTGCACTTATGATGAAAATTTCAAAGGTATTAAGATCAAGCGCCAAGATCAAAATGCCAAGTCCAAAACTCGTGTAAAAAACGCCTTCATAAAAGGCAATCACGCGAGATCTTATTTTGTTTGGAATTTTTGCATTTAGCCAGCTTTCTATAACCATTAAAAGTGCGTAATAGCAATATCCCAAAAATGCACGCAAGATCGCCCAGAATACTAAATTTTGATTTACCGCATGAAGCATAGCTGAGACTGCAAAAATGGCTGAAAAGATGGCAAATGCTCTTATGTGGCCAGTAGTTGAGATGACTCTATGAGCCGTAATAGTACTAACAAGTGCGCCCACAAAAAAGCCCGTGTTAATTAATCCAATCTCTAGCTCACCCACTCCATTTTGCTTAAGAAGTGCGCTGCAAGATGCGATGACTAGGCCATTTCCGATAAAAAGCAAACTCATGCCCAAAAATAGCGGCCCCATCGAGCGGATGATCCTAAAGCTACTTGCCATCAGTATCCTTTATGGTATTAAATTTATTCTCCATAAGCCCAAAAATAAATGCGCCAATAGGCATCGGAGCAAGCCCAACTAAAAAGCCAGACACATTTAGTAAATTTTCATTTTTTAAAAAAATAAATCCAAAAAAAAGTATCGCATAAGCCACCAAGCGGTAAGGCATAAAGGCTGCTGCGAAACTCTTATCTTTAAATGAAAATCTCTGCTTTTTTAGCCTTGCTTTTTCTTCTTTTAGGCTAAATTCTTTTGTCTCATTTCGCACCAAATTTTCATCATCTTCATCGTCCTCTTCTTCTATCTTGGCTAAAATTTCATCTCTAGCATTTTCTAGCCGAGAATTTATGCGGTTTTTGTAGGCAAAAAAACTAGCCGTTAAGATAATAAGCGAGGCAAAAAATGAAATTTGTGAGCTTATAAAAAATTGATTTGATATAAATTTGCCAACCACGCTAAGAGCTAGCCAAAGCGCAAAGTAGCAAATAAAAAGCCTGCTAATCGTCCTCGTCATCATCGTCTTTTTTATAGCCCTTATATCTAGTCTCATCCTTTAGCTCATCTAGGCTTTTAACCTGCGCTTTGTAGGCCTTATAGACGTTTAAAATGGCAGCTGCGATACCGATAGCAAAGCCTATCCAAAGAGCTGGCGTAAAATTTGTAGCCTTTTTTACAAAATACCCTAGTCCAGTGCCAAGCAAGATCGCAACTACGATTGAAACGCCAAGACTTAGTTGCTCAGCACCCGCTACGATATCTTTTATCTTAAATTTTGCCATTAGGCTTTTATCTCCAAAAACGCCTCTTTAGCTGCGCTTACCGCTAGATCGATATCAGCTTCGCTCATCGCATCGCAGACAAATCCAGTCTCAAACTGGCTAGGTGCAAGATAAATTCCACGCTTAAGCATCGCTTGGTGAAATTTAGCAAAGAGCTTTGTGTCGCTATTTAGCGCATCATCGTAGTTTTTTACCACGTGATCTGTAAAAAAGTAGCCAAACATCGAGCCACGAACATCAGTTTGGATAGTGATGCCAGCGCTTTTTGCAGCTTCTTTAAAGCCGTCCATTAGTTTTATAGCAAGCTTTTCAAGCCTAGCGTATAAATTTAGATCACTATTTATCTTTGAAATAGCTGCTATGCCGGCACTCATCGCCACTGGATTGCCACTTAGCGTGCCTGCTTGATAGACAGCGCCATCAGGGCTTAGGCAGTCCATGATTTTAGCCTTGCCACCAAATGCAGCGACGTTCATGCCTCCGCCTATAACCTTGCCAAATGTGATGAGATCAGCGTCCACCTCATGAAATGGATATGAGCCAAGGTGTGAGGCTCTAAAGCCACTCATAACCTCATCAAGGATAAGCACAGCGCCAAATTTATCGCAAAGCGCTCTAAGCTCACGTAAGAATTTCTTATCAGCTGGCACAAGCCCCATATTTCCTGCAATTGGCTCGATTATGACGACGCCGATTTTGTCTTTATTGTTTTCAAAGATGGCTTTTACGCTCTCGATATCGTTATAAACTGCTAGATAAGTGTTTTTCACAACATCTTGTGGTACGCCGCTGCTTGAAGCGTTGCCGTATGTCGTAGCGCCACTTCCTGCTTTTATAAGAAGTGCATCGCTGTGTCCGTGATAGCAGCCTTCAAATTTTATTAGTCCATCTTTTTTAGCATATCCTCTAGCCACTCTGATAGCGCTCATGGTAGCCTCTGTTCCAGAGCTAACGAAGCGAATTTTATCTATTTGTTTAAACTCATCACATATTAGCTTTGCTAGAGCTGTCTCTTTTGGCGACGGCGCACCGTATGAGACGCCTTGTTTTACAGCAGAGATGATCGCATCTTCGATATCTTTATCGCAGTGACCAAAGATGAGCGGACCCCAGCTTTGGATGAAGTCAAGGTACTTTTTGCCCTCGACGTCGTATAGATAAGCTCCCTTAGCGTGATCGATCATTACAGGCTCGCCTCCAACGCTACCAAATGCACGAACAGGCGAATTTACACCACCTGGGATATATTTTTTGGCTTCGCTAAATGCCTCTTTATTTGTCATTTTTTATCCTTTTGATTTTGTGTTTTTAGATTTATTTTTTGATTATCTTTTGGGTTTGCAGCTGGTTTTGCTGGCAACTTTGGGGCTTGCGTAGTAGCAGTTTTTGCTGACTCAGCTGGCTTAGCCGTGGTAGTTTTAGCTGGCTCTGCTGGTTTTGTAGCAGGGGCGGCTTTGGTAGATTGCTCTGGCTGTTTTTGTGTCGTATCAGTGGAAACTGGCTTGCTTAAATTTTGCACTTTCGCTGTTTTTGAAGGAGTATTTATCTTATTTGTAATGTATTCATAAAGAATCGTAGTCTCCTCGTCTGTCAAAAAGTAGCTTGGCATGACACCTTTTGGCTTAGTTAAAGCGGCTTTAAAGCTTTCAAATTCTATATCATTTATCTTTGGTGCTCTAAGCTCATCATCAACCGTTTTGTTTGCTTTTTTATCAAAGTGCTTGTATTTAGAGATTAGACTGCCCTCGCCCTTTGTGCCGTGACATTTGTCACATCCTATGCCGCGTGGATTTAGGTAGAGCATCTTGGCATATTCGGTCTTTGTGATAAAATCGGCACCAAAAATCGCCACACAAAAAAGCAAAATCAAAAAAACAGACCGCATAAACCTCTCTTTTAAAAATTTAATTTAATTTTAGGTATGATACCACCCTTGTGATTAAAAAAGCTTTTAAATAAGGATCCAATATGAAAATTTTAGACGGCAAAGCCGTATCTTTAAAGGTCAAAGAAAGCGTAAAAGTAAGAGCTGAAGAACTAAAAAAATTTGGCGTAGAGCCAACCTTAGCTGTTATCTTAGTAGGCGAAGATAAAGCATCTCAAACATACGTTAGAGCAAAAGAAAAAGCCTGCAACGAATACGGCATAAAAAGCGTGGCTCACCGTCTAAGCGAAAATACAACCCAAGCAGAGCTTCTAGCGCTTATAAATGTGCTAAATTTAGACGATAGTATCCATGGAATTTTAGTACAGTTGCCACTTCCAAAACATATAGATACAAATACCGTTTTAGCAACGATCGATCCAGCAAAAGACGTAGATGGCTTTCACGCTGTAAATGTTGGCAAACTTGTCAGTGGCCTTGATGGCTTTGTGCCTTGCACACCGCTTGGCGTGATGGAAATTTTAAAAGAGTATGGTATTGACGTGGCTGGACTAAACGCGGTTGTTATAGGTAGAAGCAACATCGTTGGAAAGCCTATGGCAAATTTGCTTTTAAACGCTTCAGCAACAGTTACGATCACTCACAGTAAGACTAAAAATTTAAAAGAAATTTGCAAAAACGCTGACCTTATAGTCGCAGCCATTGGCAAGCCATTTTTCTTAAAGGCTGACATGGTAAAAGATGGCGCAGTAGTCGTTGATGTGGGCATAAATAGACTTGATGATGGCAGACTTGTAGGTGATGTGGACTTTGATGAAGTCGCACCAAAATGCTCATACATCACGCCGGTTCCTGGAGGCGTAGGTCCGATGACGATTGCGATGCTTTTAAATAACACAATCCTTACAGCCCAAGCTAAGATAGCTAGCCACAAAAGAGCGTAATAATGAAAAAAATTTTTACTAAATTTTATGACTTTTGCTCGAGCTGGACTGGCACGGTCATCATCGTGCTTTTTGTTATATTTTTCATAGCTCAAGCCTTTGTTATCCCGTCTGGCTCGATGAAAAATACGCTTTTGGTTGGTGATTTTTTATTCGCCAAAAAATTTGTTTATGGCATACCAACACCAAGAATTCCGTGGCTTGAGGTAAAAATTTTACCTGAGCTAAATGACAATGGGCATCTTATCACAGGCGATGGTCCGGCAAGAGGCGATATAGTCGTCTTTCGTTATCCAAAAGATGAAAAGACCCACTTTGTAAAACGCTGCTTTGCCACAAGCGAAGATGAGATAGTATTTACCGAAAAAGCCTTGTATTTGCGTCCAAAAGAGGGAGATGATTTTATAAAGGCAAACTGCCGTGAAAATTTAAATGGTAAAGAGAGTAAATTTGGCTACTCATGCAGCGATATAACCGAGCTTGATGGCAAACTTTTCATAAAAGAGCCATATAGATTTAGCGGCATCCACTATGACGAAAATGTAAATTTATTTGAGCAGATGATTTTCATGCTAAATACAAATAAAGATAGTGTTTTTATGAAGCCAGTGCCCATTAGCTCACTACCGCAAAATCCAAATTTTAACCTTAATGCATTTTACGTCAAAGTACCAAAAGATGAATACTTCATGATAGGCGACAACCGCGATCACTCAAATGATAGCCGTTTTTGGGGAAGCGTGGCTTACAAAGATATAGTCGGTCAGCCTTGGTTTATATATTTTAGCTGGGACAAGAACTACAATGTGCGCTGGGAACGTATCGGACGCTTTGTAGATACGATAGAAAATGACGAATTTTTCACTAACAAAGCTCTAAAAGAAGGCGAAGTAGATGGGCTTCATTGATAACATAGACATAGTTAAAGTCGCCACTATCGTCATCTCTTTAATAATCGCCATCGTCGGCCACGAGATCGCTCACGGATATGTCGCTTATAAATTTGGCGACAACACTGCAAAAAGCCTTGGCAGGCTTAGCATAAACCCTATAAAACATATTGACCCAGTTGGCACTATCGTCGTGCCACTGGTGCTTTATCTAAGCACTGGCATGATGTTTGGCTGGGCAAAACCAGTACCTGTAAATACCTACACAGTAGTGCGAAATGGCGGCTACAAGGCAGCTATCTACGTAAGTCTAGCTGGTATCTGCTACAACATCATCTTGGGCGTCTTATCGCTTTTTGTGCTAAAGGCTTTATTAAATATAGAAACCTTTGCGATTTTACTTCAGTTTTTATTTACGCTTGCGCTTTTAAATTTGATGTTAGCCATCTTTAACCTCTATCCGATCCCACCACTTGATGGCTTTCACGCAGTTCAGTACGCACTTAGAAATTTTGGCTTTCATGCACTGGCTGAAAAGCTTGAGGGTATTTCAAGATATGGCTTTGTCATCCTTATCATCATCCTTGTTTCGCCTTTAAAAGATACTATCTTTTATCCAACAAGATACGTTTTAGATATCGCAAGCACATTTATAAACGGCTAAATTTAGAGCAAATTTACTCTAAATTTTTGGCTTTGTGATCTTATAAGAGTACTCTCTTTTAAATTCCTCTTTTGGCGCAAGGCTAAATTTAAGCTCCACCTTGCCATCTTTGCTGATATCTTTTTTATCAAAGCCATTTATCTCGACCTTTATCGCCTCGTCAGCAGATACTGGCACACGCTCGACCAAGGCGACATCGACGCTTTTACCTGAGTTATTTTTGACACTTATCTCATAGCCCTCTTCGCTTATTCGCTCTTTGCCAAGAAGCGAGCTCCTTTTAAATTTATTCAAGCGCTCTTTTTTAAGCTCGATTAGCTCGTTTTGTCCCAAAAATAGCTCAGAGGGCTCATCTTTAGCTTTCATCTCAAACTCGTTTGGACTGCCAACACTCACACCATTAACGTAAAACTGCGTTTTAGCTGGCGTTAGATCATCATTTAGCTTAAAGCTAGCTACGTTATATGCCTTTAGCGAGCCGTAAAAATCAGCAAAAACGCTAAAATTTGCATCCATTTTTTGCGTGTCGTAAGTTATATATTTGCTCTCGCCTTTTGCTAAATTTATCCCATCTATCTTCCAAATTTTGGCAAATTCATTCTCATCTCTTTGCACACGCATATCAGCGACCTCAGCGGTGACTTTTGCAGCCCTTAGCATATTTTTTGAAGTGCCGTAACCATCAGCCTCCGCCTCGCTCTCCTCGTACCAAGGGTAAAACTTGCTTGGAGCAAGCGCTTTTTGATACCTGGTCGGATAAATAGCTAGTTTTAAATTTTTAACTTCACTTGCAAAAGGGTTGGTGAGCAAAATTTCTTGTTTTATCAAGATATTTTTGTTTTTTGTGTCTACATAAATTTCATTTAGCGTCTTTGGGGCCTCATCATCCATATATGAAAGCGTTACCTCTTTTGGTCTGCAAGCAAATTTCATATCAAGCTGCAAAAATCCAGCCATCTCGCTCTTTGGCTCATTTTCTTTAAGCGTTTCAAGCTCGTCTTTGACAGCTGAAATTTTCTCGATATTTTCTAGGCTAAATTTATAAAACTCATCAGCTCTTTTTGTCACATCGTTACTTTTGTTTTCTCCTATCAAAGCTTGCTCTATAAACCTACCTCTTGCTTTTAGTGCCTCAAGCTTGCTACTTAAATTTACAACTTCTTGCTTCCATTTTATGTAACTTGGACTATTTTCTTCACTGATCTTTTTTAGATTAGCATTCACGTCACAATCACCATTTATAGTGATACTATCACTCTGTACGCCCTCTAGCACAAAAGCGCTAAAAGAGCTATTTGCATCGCTAAATTTTTGAGTGATGATGGTTTGATCTGTGTAGATCTCTATCAAATTTTCATTTGCAAAGGCTAGCACTGAAGCCATTAAAAAGAGCGTCTTTTTCATATTTTTCCCTTTTAAGAATTTCACAAATTATAGCCTTTTCTCACATGCAAGCAAAATTTTATTTTAATGCAACTTTCACTATAATCTGCAAAAAATTTATTGGATTTTTCATGAAAATAGATAAAATTTTTATCGCTTGCGATCACGCTGGAGTAGAGCTAAAGGCAGAGCTAAAAGAAGTCATAAAAAAGCTTGGACATGAAGTCATTGACCTTGGCACGAATGACAAAAATAGCGTTGATTACCCTGATTATGCGCATTTGCTAGCAAGCAAGCTTGAGCCTAACTGTTACGGCGTGCTCATTTGTGGCACAGGTATTGGCATCTCAATAGCTGCAAACAGGCATGAAAACGTAAGGTGTGCCCTTTGCCACGACGAATTTACCGCTAGACTTGCGAGAGAACATAACGATGCAAACGTCATTGCTTTTGGCGCAAGGGTTATCGGAGCTGGCGTGGCTACAGCAGCACTTGAAACATTTTTAAAAACAGAGTTTGCAGGCGGCAGACATGAAAGAAGAATCAAAAAAATAGAGCTTAAGGAAGCCAAATGATAGGCGAGTGGATCGTTTTTACCGCTCTTGTTTGTGCTGCGATCTACCTAACTGTTATGGTTTTTTACTTCAAAACGCTTCTAAAAAAAGAGCGTGCGACAAAAGATTTTATGAAAAATAACCTCCAAGACACCGAGGTCGTCATAAGAAAATTTCAGATCCAACTTCAGCGAAGCCTCGGTAACATCGATATCTTGACAGACGAGCTAAACAAAACTAAAAACGACGTGACCTCGCTTCGCACAAGAAATTCCCAGTACCGCTTAGAAAACGACAAGCTAAGACAACGAATTCGTGAGCTTGAAGGCAAAATCGAAGCGCTACTATAACCTCAAATTTAAGGAAATTTATGAAAATTTTAGATCAAAAAGGCAAAGAATTTTTACTAAACTCTATTCGCTGCATAAACGACTTTCCAAAGCCTGGCATAGTCTTTCGCGACATCACGACGCTACTAAATAACAAAGAGGCATTTAACTTTTTGATAGATCATTTGGTGGCTAGATATGAGGACGCAAAGATTGATTACATCGCTGGCATAGAGTCTCGTGGCTTCATCTTTGGCGCGGCGCTTGCAGCTAGACTAAGGCTACCTTTTGTGCCTATTCGCAAGCCAAAAAAACTGCCTTTTATCACGCTTTCTCAAAAATATAGCCTAGAATACGGCGTCGATGAAGTGCAAATTCACATCGATGCTTTTGGAGAAAAAGCGGGCGCTAGAGTGCTTTTGATGGACGATCTCATAGCCACAGGAGGCACCGCAAAGGCTTCAGTTGAGCTTATCAATCAAACTAACGCAACCTGCGTAGAAGCGTGCTTTCTCATAGATCTAGTCGATCTAAAAGGTAGCGAAAAGCTAAAGTCGCTTACTAAAATTTACAGCGTTTTAGAGGTTTAGAATGGAAGAATTTTTTATAGAACTGCTTAAAGAATACGGCTACATCATACTTTTTGTCTGGTGTATCATGGAGGGCGAGATGGCCTTAATAATGGCTGGAATTCTCGCTCACACCACGCACATGCACATCGCGCTTGCTATCTTTGTGGCTGGACTTGGAGGCTTTGTGGGAGATCAAATTTACTTCTACCTTGGCCGTTACAATAAAAAATACATCGCAAAAAGGATTCACACGCAGCGGAGAAAATTTGCAGTGGCGCACATAATGCTGAAAAAATACGGCTGGCCGATCATCTTTTTGCAACGCTATATGTACGGCTTTCGCGTCATCATCCCGCTTTGCATAGGACTTACCGGCTATGATGCTAAAAAATATGCCTTTATAAATTTGATTAGCGCTTGGTGCTGGGCGGCGATCACCACCATACCTGCTTGGATACTTGGTGAGCATATACTAGTACTACTTCAAAAAGCAAAAGAGCACTGGTACGTCGCTATCCCAGTGGTTGCCATATTTATGGGACTTTTGATCTATACATTTAAGCGCATCGAAAATAAAATTTTAAACGAAAGGAGAGATAGAAGACATGCAGTTTCAAATAGTTGATAAAAAATTAAAAGATATAAAAGCTGACATTGAACTAATTTTCGTAGTAGATAAGGAGTTAAAACATAAATTTATAGGCGATAAAGAGGCTATTAAATTTAATAATTACAAAGGCGATAGCGTCCTTGTTCTAAGTGAGGCAAAAAGGGCTTACGTGCCACTTTCTAAGCTTGATCTTGACGAGCTTAGAGTTGGGGCTGCTAAAGCTTATAACGCGTTAAAATCACTAAACATCAAGAGCATAAAGCTAGCTTCTTACGTAGCGCAGTGCCAAAAACTAAGCTTTGAAGCACTTGCTGAGGGCTTTTTGCTTGGAAGCTATGAATTTAACAAATATAAAGAGAAAAAAGAGGAATACACCCTAAAAGAGATCATCTTTTCAACTGAAGAATTTTCTGGCAAAAAGGTCGATCTAAAGGCAGCAAACGAGGGCTTTAAAGAGGCGGAGATAATAGCAAGCGCTACAAATTTCACAAAAGATATCGTAAATGAAATCCCAGAAATTTACACACCGCAAAAGATGGCCGAGGATGCGCAAAATTTAGCCAAAAACATCACAAGCATAAAGTGCGAGGTCTATGACGAGAAATTTCTAGCAAAAGAGAATATGAACGCATTTTTGGCGGTAAATCGCGCAAGCGTGCATAAACCAAGGCTCATCCACCTAACCTATAAGCCTAAAAAGTCTAAAAAACGCATCATCTTTGTTGGCAAAGGCCTAACATACGATAGTGGCGGACTTAGCTTGAAGCCGGCTGATTATATGCTCACTATGAAATCAGACAAAAGCGGCGCAGCAGCAGCACTTGGCATCATAAAAGGTGCAGCAGAGCTAAATTTACCATTTGAAATTCACGCCATTTTGGGCGCAACTGAAAATATGATCGGCGGCAACGCTTACAAACCTGATGACGTGCTTATTTCAAGAAGCGGCGTTAGCATAGAGGTTAGAAACACCGATGCAGAGGGACGTTTGGTGCTGGCTGACTGCCTAAGCTACGCGCAGGACTTTAAGCCAGACATCCTAATCGACATGGCGACCCTAACTGGCGCTTGCGTCGTGGGACTTGGCGAGTACACAACAGGCATCATGGGTAACAGCGAGAGCCTAAAAAATGAATTTAAAAACAAGATAAAAGATAGCGGCGAGCTAGCGACTACACTTGATTTCAACCCTTATCTTAGCGAGCTTATCAAAAGTCAGATCGCAGACGTTAGCAACTGCGCCTCAAGCAGATATGGTGGCGCGATCACAGCTGGCATGTTTTTAGCTAAATTTATCAAAGACGAGTACAAAGATAAATGGCTACACCTCGACATTGCAGGCCCAGCATACCGCGAAAAAGCTTGGGGATACAACCAAGCAGGTGCGAGTGGGGCTGGCGTTAGGATGAATTTATACTTTTTACAAGCACTTAGCAAGGAGAATTGATGGGACTTTCAGTTGGAATCGTAGGCCTACCAAATGTGGGCAAATCAACGACATTTAACGCACTTACAAAGGCGCAAAACGCCGAGAGCGCAAACTATCCATTTTGCACTATCGAGCCAAACAAAGCAATCGTACCAGTACCTGATAAGCGTCTAAATGAGCTTGCAAAGATAGTAAGTCCTAATAAAATTCAATATTCAACTATCGAATTTGTCGATATTGCAGGTCTTGTAAAAGGGGCGAGCTCTGGCGAGGGGCTTGGCAATAAATTTTTATCAAACATCAGAGAAACCGAGCTTATTTTACACATAGTTCGCTGCTTTGAGGATGAAAACATCACCCACGTCGAGGGCAGCGTCGATCCAGTAAGAGACATCGAGATCATCCAAACTGAGCTGATACTAGCTGACATCGAGCAGTTAAATAAAAAGATAGAAAAGCTTACAAGAGAGGCAAAAGCAAACGCAAAAGGTGCTAAAGAGGCGCTTGAGATAGCAAATTTACTCCTTGCTCACCTAAATGAGGGCAAAAGTGCAAGCAGCTTTGAGCAAAGAGATAGCGAGGCGTTTTTAGCACTCAACAAAGAGCTAAGACTTTTAAGCGCCAAAGAGGTAGTTTATGGTGCAAATGTTGATGAAGAAGGACTTAGCGAAGATAATAAATTTGTAAAAGCGCTAAAAGAGTACGCAAAAGCCTCAGATCACGAGGTAATCAAGCTTTGCGCCAAAGTAGAAGAGGAACTAATCGGACTAAGCGACGAGGAGGCTCACGAGTTTTTAGCCTCTCTTGGCACTAGCGAAAGCGGTCTTGAAAAGATCATAAGAACGTCTTTTGCAAAGCTAAATTTGATAAGCTATTTCACCGCTGGCGTCGTGGAAGTAAGGGCTTGGACGATCACAAATGGCTGGAAAGCGCCAAAAGCAGCAAGTGTCATCCACAACGACTTTGAGAGAGGCTTTATCAGAGCTGAAGTGATAAGCTATGATGACTACATCGCACATGGCGGCGAAAACGGAGCCAAAGAGGCTGGCAAGATGAGACTTGAGGGCAAAGACTACATCGTACAAGATGGCGATGTTATGCACTTTAGATTTAATGTTTAATTTTAGCCCTCTTTTGGGCTAAATAGTCAAAAAATATTTAGTCCTTGGGTTGTAAGGTAAATTAAAACTTCCTTATTATAGTTGATAAAAATTCTTTTGAAAAATATACTAAGTTATCTTATATCTTATTAATAATCTTTATTGATACACAAGCTTCTCTATACAAGTAATGGTGTAAATGCTATCAGCTCTGTGATATCAATATGGATTTTATGGGTAAGCCAATTAAATCTTAGGACAAAGTACTAAGTCGAGAGAAATTTCGATAGATAAAATAATGTATTCATCATCTTTTACAAACTTTTAAATCTATAATAATTTTTAAAGACTGTGTAAAACTTACAACCAAAGTCTAAGCAAATAAGACACCGGCCAAGTAGGGTATAAAAATTTTACTTATATGCCTAGCATATTTATTTTATTATTCCGATGGTCTCAGCAAATTTAAGCTCTTTATTTTCAAAGAGATTGTATTCGATCGCATCTTTTTTGCTAAGTATCACGATAGTTGAGCCAAGCTCGAAATTCCCAAGGCGCTCGCCCTTTTTGATATGTAAATTTTCATACTCATAAATTTGCGTGAAATTTGCCATCGCATTTGTCTGGATGCGCTCATCAAAGCAAAATTTCATCTTACCAACGTTTAGCGCGCCCACGAAAACTAGCCAAAGTTTTTTGCCATTTTTCATCTCGCAAAGTAGCGCTACACGCTCGTTTTTGGTATAAAGGCTATCAACCTTGCTAAGCCATTTTACCGCCACACTGTAAAGCTTGCCAGGGATATAAACCGCTTTTTTTATCGTAATATCGCAAGGTGCGTGGTAGTGGTGGTAGTCTTTTGGACTAAGATAGATGTTAGCAAAGTCAAACTCGCCCTCAAGCTCGCCCTGCCCCAAAAGCTCTTTTAACCCGTAATTCATGCCTTTTATACTAAAAGCTTCTAGATCCTTTGTAGTGCCAAAACTAAGGCAGGTGCCGTCAACTGGGCTAATAAATATCTCATCTGCTGCGTCAAATTCTCTTGGCTTTAAGAGCTCTCTGGTAAAAAGTTCGTTTAAATTTTTATACTCATTTGCTGGCTTAAACTCGCTCATGTCAATCTTAAATAGCTTTATATAAAAGGAGTTGATAAGCCCTTGAAGCGGTTTAAAAAAGTTTAATTTTGCTACCTTGCCAAAAATTTGAGAAAATAGATTGTCCTTGTTCATTTTATTCCTTGCTTAAATTTAAAATAGCGATCTCGCTGGGGGCAAATATCCTAACTGGAGGTCCCCAAAACCCTGCGCCGCTACTAACATAAGCCTGCATTTTATCATTAATCTTATAAAGCCCATGTAAAAAACCTTGATCCAGCAAAACTAGGAGACTAAAAGGGAAAATTTGTCCAGCGTGTGTGTGACCGCAAAGCACTAGATCGACATCTTTTTGCATAGTTTTTATAAATTTTGGCTGATGAGAGAGTAAAATGGTCGGCAGATCTGGGTCACATCCTACTAGTGCTTCGTCTAAATTTGGCTCTAAATTTTTAAACCTTATGCCAGCTAGATCATAGACCCCTGCTAAATTTATGCCAGCTATTTTTTCATTTTTATTGCCAAGCACCATAATGCCAAGAGTGCGAATTTTTTCTAGTATTCCATCAACTCCGTGGTAGTATTCGTGATTGCCAGGGACATAAAAGGTGCCATAGGTGCTTTTAAGGTTTTTTAATGGATCTAAAAAATCACCTATAAGCTCAGCTCTCATATCAACCAAGTCGCCAACTATCACAACCAGATCTGGCCTAGCCAAATTTGTCTCTTTCACAAGCTCAGCCATGAAATCCTTTTGCAAAAACTCACCAATATGTACATCAGTTATCATGGCGATCTTTAGGTTGTTTTGTAAATTTTTGATCTTTATATCGACCTGTCTGATCTTTGGCGGAGTAAGTGCATTAAAAATTCCTTTCAAAAAGCAAGCAACTATAAAAATAATAAATGTCACATCAAAGCAAAATTTAATAAATTTTCGTCTTGTAGGACTAAAACGAGCCTTTGAACAAATGGATCTAACAAGATCATAAAATAAACTAACACCAAATAAAAATAGCGAAAAACCAATGAGCGTCCCTGCTATCAAATAAAGCTCTATATTTAAAAAAGAAAATCTTAATTGAAGAACGAAGACAAACTCAAGCGCACAAATGACATAGAAAAATATACGAATTTTTTTAAGGTGCGGAGTAAAAAACGATACCTTTTTGATAAAACGCTTGTATGAGTATAAATTTGTAAAAATACTAAAGATAAATGCCCCAATAATGATTCTAAAAAGTCCCAAAATATCTCCTTTAAAACAAAGGATTATATTTTATATTTTTAAATTTGCATTATAAATTTTATTAGCTATTTAGAACAATTTGCGGTGCCATATAGTATGATTTTATAATTTAAATTTACAAAAATAGTTGTTAAAAGGTGTTTGTTTTAGGACAATAGCTAAAAGATAAAATTTTGGAATTTAAAAATAAAAAGGTGGGAGAGTTCCCACCTTTATAAAGAATTATTTAACTTTACCAGTCTCAATTCTTTGTTTATAGATCTCACGAAGTTTTCTAATGTCGTTCTTAACTTCAAATACTCCATGCCAGTGTGAATAGTCAGGACCACCCATTAGAGCACCTTGTCTCATACGGCGACCTTCGTGGTGCCACATATGATAGTAAACATCTTGGAATTCATCTTCCCAAGCGTCTGCGAGTAGTAAGTTTTTAGCTTTCAACTCTTCAAGCATCTTAGTTGCTTCAGCATTGTAAACGTTATAAAGCTCTACTTGCTTATCACCCATAATGAAGAAGTTATCTGTATGAGTTGATGTATGGCAAGCTTTACAAACTAGCTTCATCTCAGCTCTTGCTGCTTCTGGTCCATTTGGATGACCTGCAAGTGGCGTTCCTATGGTTAGTTTGCCAGTTTTTTCGTAAACAACAGCAGCTTGTTCATCACCAGCTGTTCTTAGCTTACTGCTGACGCCCCATAGGTTCCATTTTAGTCTTCTTGAAACATTGTGAGTTGTTGTTGTTTCACCAACACCACTCATGTGGCAAGCTGCACAAGTTGGAGCTCTAAAGTCTGGTACATCCCATGTATCAGGAGCAGCATCAAAATTCCATTTGTGAGCTTCGCTATTATAGATATGTCCGTGCATTGAGTTGTTAAAGATCTCAATATCTGGGTGATCAGGTCCAAGGTGGCAAGATGCACAAGCAGCTGGTTTTCTAGCTTCAGCTATGCTAAATGTGTGTGCGCTGTGGCATGATTTACATCCGCCTACGCCACCATCAGGATAAACATTACCTATACCGTAGTTTGGCCAAGTCTCTTTTGTAGGTTTGTGATCAGCGTCTAGTTTGATGACGGTTCCGTGGCACTGTGTACAACCAGTAGCGTCTGGAGCCATTTTGTATTCTGGATGATCCATACCTTCATAGTGATACATTAGTTTTACCATCGCAGGGTTAGCATACATTTGCATAGCACCTCTTGCGTGACCACTCTTAACAAATTCTTCAACCTCATTCTCGTGGCACTTAGCACAAGTTTTTGGGCTAACTAGCATTGATACGTGGTTGTTAGAATCTTTTGGATGCACCTTAACTGAAGCCATAGGATTATCTGCATTTACAGAGTGGCAATCCATACAACTTACGCCAACGTGAGCGTGGCGACTATTTTTCCAATCGGCAACTATGCCGGGTGTCTCTTTAGCATGGCACTCAACACAGCTTTTTGATAAGTCTGACATTTTGTGAGCAACTTTAATATTTTTTACAACATTAAGGTTTAAAGCGTCAGATTTATTTGCATCCATGTTTGCGGCAACGCCAAAAGACATTAGACAGGCTAATAACATTAGCGACTTTTTAAACATCTTTCCTCCTTATTTGGTTTTATTGTTCTCTTGTTTTTTTATTGCTTCAAATTTATCGATTTGTAGTCCTAAATTCTTGTGACCAACGTGCTCGTGGCAGTCAACACATGATTTTTTATTAGGATTTCCAAGAACGAAATAATCTCTATGTGGCAAGAATGATTTACCAGCTTGAATAACATTTTTTAAATTTGAGTGGCAAGTTAAACATCCACTATCATAGACAAAGTGAGATGCATGCTCGCGTTTTTTGCGCCAGTCGATCTTGTCCGTATCTGTAAAAAATGTCTTATAACCATCATTTATCGATACTTTAAGTTTTGTAAGTACATAGGTATAGGCACTTGTATGATTTAGGTGACAGGCTGAACATTCAGCTTTTATGCCAAGCTTGTTATTGCCACCGTGTACATCTTCATGATATGCAGCATTCATAGGATCCATAGTGTGGCAAATGGTACAGATGTAGCCGCTACCAGTTGCATGAAGTGCATCAGCAATACCCATAGACGCAATAAGTCCGATCACAATGCCGATAATAACAGATGACCAAACAAAAAATTTCTTCTTAACTTCAGCCAAAATCTCCTCCTGAATTTATCAATATATCGTAAATTTTTACGAAAATTTTAAGTGAATGTTATCTAAAAAAATATAAATTTTTTCTTTAAGTAAATAAAAATATTTATTTGATATTAACTTTCAATAAGAATAAATTTCTTGCAGTCCACCCACATCTTTTTCCAAAATTTGGTTCTTTTCATCAAGTTTAACTAAACCATTTGTTTTAAATTTATTTAAAATTCTCGAAAAAGTTTCTGGAGTCATATTAAGTATTGATGAAATTTTTGTGTGTTTTAGCTCGTTAAATAAATCTTCATGATCTAAAATAAACTTAGCCACTTTTTCTTCTGAGCTTAAAATTAACTCTTGATGAAGTAGATTTGTTGTGATTCTTATCTTTTCGGACATTGATTTTAAAAATTTCATACAAATTTCTGGTTTTATTAAAAATTCAGCCGCGAATTTTTCATAATTTATCTTTAACACCTCGCCAGATATGGTAAAAATGGCACTAGCTGGGTAGACAATATTTTCAAAATTTACGACTTCAGCTACAAAATTCATAGGTGCTAACTGATGAATAAAAATTTCTTTTCCGTTTGCCGTGGTTTTATAAAGCTTAACAGAGCCACTTATTAAAAATATTAACCATTTTGGCTCCTCACCTTCCATAAATAAAAATTCACCCTTTTTATACTTTTTTACGACACTTATGGCTTCAAGTTTGGCTAAATCTTCTTCGTTTAAGCCTTGAAAAAATGGGATTTTCTCTATCATATTTTCACTCGCCTTTTTGAAATAAAAAATATTTTAGCATATAAAAATAAGATAAATTTTAATAGATTTTCAAAGGGAATTTTCCCTTTGAATTGTATGAAATTATTTTTTAAGTAGATCTCTAATCTCAGTTAAAAGTGCAATGTCGGCTGGAGTTTCAGGCTCTGCTGGAGCTGGCTCTTCTTTTGGTAATTTATTTTTAAGTGTATTTAAAGCCTTGATGACGCAGAAAATACAAAATGCAATTATTAAAAAATCAACCATTGTTTGTATAAATGAGCCATAATTTATCGTAACGGCAGGTGCTCCATCCACCGCTTCTTTTAGTGTAAGCTTAAGATCAGTAAAATTTACACCGCCAGTTAAAACGCCAACAACAGGCATGATAACATCACCAACTAGTGATGAAACGATCTTTCCAAACGCACCACCTATAACAACACCAACTGCCATATCTATGACATTTCCGCGCATCGCAAATTCTTTAAATTCGCTTATAAAACTCATTGTTTCTCCTAAAAATGTTAAATTTTTGTTCGGATTTTATTCAAGAAATGCTTTGCTTCGGCTAAAAAAATCAAATTACATAACTTTAAATTTATCAAGCTGGTGTTATAATCCAAATTCAAAATTTAACGTAAGGAATGAGCTTATGTATCGTTTTGCACCCTCTCCAACAGGAGATATGCACATAGGAAATTTACGTGCCGCTATTTTTAATTATATTTGTTCTTTACAAGATAAAAGCGGCTTTATTTTACGTATAGAAGATACCGACAAAGAGCGAAATATAGAGGGAAAAGAGAAAGATATCTTAGAAATTTTAAGCAAATTTGGCATAAAACCAGAGCAAATTTACATCCAAAGTGAAAATTTAAAATTCCACAGGCAGTTAGCTTCAAAGCTTCTTATCGATAAAAAGGCCTTTGCTTGTTTTTGCACCGAAGAAGAGCTTGAGGCAAAAAAACAAAAAGCAAAAGAACAAGGCGTGGCATATAGATATGACGGTACCTGCGAGAGACTAAGCGATGCTGAAGTTTTAAACTGCGAGAAGCCATTTGTCATCCGCATGAAAAAGCCAACACGCACTATGAGCTTTACAGATGCGATCAAAGGCGAGCTAAGCTTCGAGCCAGACGCTGTTGATAGCTTTGTCATCATGAGAGCAGACAAAACACCAACTTATAACTTCGCCTGCGCAGTCGATGATATGCTTGAGGGCGTGACCTTTGTCATACGTGGCGAGGATCACGTGAGCAATACACCAAAGCAAGACCTCATACGCGAGGGTCTTGGCTACACCGGCAAGATGAATTACGCGCATTTGCCTATACTTTTAAATATTGAAGGTAAAAAAATGAGCAAGCGCGAGAACGAATCAAGCGTAAAATGGCTCTTTGAGCAGGGATTTTTACCTGAGGCGATTGCAAACTATTTAATACTTCTTGGAAACAAAACTCCAACTGAAATTTTTACGATCGAAGAGGCGGTGAAATGGTTTGATATAACCAAAATTTCACGTTCACCTGCTAGATTTGACGTGAAAAAACTTGAGCAGATAAATAGAGAACACATCAAGCTTGCTTCAAAAGAGCGCATAAAAGAAATTTTTGGCGTAGATGAGAGCAAGGCTGAGTTAGTTAAATTTTACACTCAAGAAAGCTCACTAGTACCTGAGATAAAAGCAAAAGTAGAGGCTATATACTCACCAAAAATAGCTCCAGATGAGTACAAAAACGAATTTGAAATCATCAAAAAAGCAGCTCGTAATTTAAAAACATGCGAAACATTTGATGAGTTTAAAAAAGAGCTTATGAGCACTACAAATTTAAAAGGCAAAAACTTTTTCATGCCGCTACGTGCGCTTCTTACAAACGACCTTCACGGTCCTGAGCTTAGCGAGCTCTATCCGCTCATAAAAGATGATCTGGCTAAAATTTTAATCTAGGAGCAAAAATGATACTTTCCACCCTATTTTCAGCGATTGCAAACATTTTGCACCTTATTATCACGGTCTATACTTGGGTCGTCATCGCAGCAGCTCTGATTAGCTGGGTCAGACCTGATCCTAGCTCGCCAGTCGTGCAGCTACTTTATAGGCTAACTGAGCCGGTTTATAGCTTTATTAGGCGCTATATAAAAACAAATTTTAGTGGTATCGACTTTACTCCGCTTATTGTGCTTTTAGCACTTCAATTTTTAGATCAATTTTTAATAAGGCTTTTATTTGGTTTTGCTGCGTCACTTTAGTATTCTCTCTCTTGCCTGTGTTGCTCTTTTGGGCAAAATTTACACCTATGAGGAGTTAAAAAACGAGCCAAAAAGCCTAGCAAAAGACTACTACATCAACCGTCTTATTAACGAGGGAAGCTACACAAAAGAGCAGATCGCAGATCTTTCGCGTGATGTATTTAGAAAAGCAGGCCTTGTTCAAAAATCAATCGATAAAATTTTACCTCCAAAAGCGGCTCCTAGCAAATGCCCTGGTGTAAATACAAAAAATATCACCCAGGCAAATCTAACCTGCCAAAATTTGCTAACATCCATTTCTTTTAGCTTAAAGCTTGATAATCACACTCGTGAAATTTTAGCAACTAATCTTGCAAAGACAAATCCAGAAAAATCAAAAATTTTACTCGCATTAAATGAAACAAATCCGGCTAAAGTTTTTGCAAATTTAAACGATACAAAGAGCTTTTTAGAGCTATTTAATGCCTCTAGCCCGCAAAATAAAAGTACACTTTTTAGCGAAAGTTTTGATGCAAATTTCATGACCAAGCTCTACTCACAAAAGGGCTTTACAAATTTATTAAACGATATTGTTTTTAATAAAAAATATGAAGGCTTTAGGAGAAATTTGCTAAGCATCGATCCAGCCATCACTGAGAAAAATGATGCTTTTACGCTTGGATTAAATGCCATTTTACTAGGACAAGACGATATCGCTTTTAGCCTTTTTGCAAGAGCCAAGAGCACATTTGAAAGGGCGTGGCAAAGAGATAATGCGATCTTTTGGCAGTACCAGATAAGCAAAAACGAAAGCTTTTTAAAAGAGCTAAGTGCCAGCAAGGATGCAAATATCTACTCGCTTTACGCAAGAGATTTGATTGGTGGCGAACCACTTGAAGTCATCGTACCAAAACCTAGCAAACAAAACATTGAAAATTTTGACGTGAGCGATCCGTTTTTATGGAACAAAACTGCAGTCCTTGCAAAGGATATGAATGCCACGCAAGCAAGCGAATTTGCGAAGAAATTTTATACAAACGAAAGTATCGGTGCCTATGCATACTTCATGCAAAAGGCGCATGGCTGGGAGAAGCAATACTTCTTGATGCCAAGCTCTCCTGAGCTCAATGGTATCAGCAACGAGAGAAAATCGATGATCTACGCCCTAGCTAGACAAGAGAGTCTCTTTATCCCAAGCGTGGTTTCTACTTCATACGCCCTTGGCATGATGCAGTTTATGCCATTTCTAGCAAATGCGATCGGTAAAAAAGAGCTAAAGATCCCAAATTTTGACCAGGACGATCTTTTTAAAACAGATATTGCATTTAAATTTGCAAATCACCACCTAAACTATCTTGATAAATTTCTCTACCATCCGCTATTTACAGCCTATGCATATAATGGTGGTATCGGCTTTACCAAAAAGCTTATCACAAGAGATGATATGTTTAAAGAGGGAAAATTTGAGCCATTTTTATCACTAGAATTTGTCCCTGTGGCAGAAACTAGAAACTACGGAAAGAAGGTGCTTGCCAACTACGTGATCTATATGGCACTTACTGGTTCCAATATAAAGATTTCGCAACTTTTCGAAAATTTAACAAAACCGGCTTTGACTGATAAATTTCGAAACTAAGCACTAGATCGTCACTTTGCTTACTTGGTGCGGTCACTTCATAATAAACCGACCAAGGCATAGAAAATCCAGCAAATTTTAGCATCTCGTCATTTTCATCAAGTAGCCTTGCATTTGTGGCATTTGAGTCGTCATTTACTTTTATGTTCTTTAAATTTTGTGCATGTTCTTTTGGATTTATGGCAACCAAAAAATGCTCTTTGTTCTGGTCTAAATTCGAATTGTAGATCGGATTTAAATAGGTAGCGATGATGAGCGTCCTGTCAGCACCATCAATAATCTCACTTTTGCTCGTGTAAGCTAGAAGCTCATTTTTTAATGGCTCATGTACAATAACTTTGTGCTCAGCACAACCAAACATCATCAAAATCAGTACAAAAAATGATATAAATTTACTCATAAGAACTCTTAATTTTTTAAAATTTCTTGCATTTTAGCATTTTAATTTTTAAATTTCACTCATAAATTTTAAAGCCAACATAAGCTATAATCGCAAGAAATTTTAATAAAAAGGCTCTTATGAAAAGACTTGCTATCGCTTTTTCTGGCCCTTCAAATAGCGGAAAAACGACTCTTATTTTAAAAGTTGCAAAGAAATTTATAGACGATGGTTTAAAGGTTGCGATAGTAAAACACGATCCAGGCGACAAGGCCAAATTTGATGTTGAAGGCAAGGATAGCTTTAAATTTTCACAAACTGGGGCAGATGTGGTGGTGATGAGTCCGACTAGAACAACTTATTTTTCACAAAATCCACAAGAAATTAGCGATGTCATTAAAATGCTAGGCGAGTTTGATGTGCTATTAGTTGAGGGTTTAAAGACGCTTCCACTGCCAAGATTAAGTGTTTTTAAAGATGAAATAGATGAAAAATATCTTAGCTTTTCAGATGCGATCGCAACATATAAAAAACAAATTCCTTACGAGATAAAAAATATAAATTTAGACGATATAGACGCCATTTGTGCGTGGATAATCAAAAATGCAAAGGCTGTATAATGCAAGAATTAAATCAAATTTTTAACACCATAAAAGAGATCGCAAAAGAGATAAGCGAAGTGATAAAATACGCCGATCTTGGCTACACAACTCACGAAAACGCAACCGGCGACACACAGCTAAAGCTTGATGTCAAAAGCGACGAGATCATCACGGCTAAATTTAAGCAGCTTTCATGCGTAAAAGCGCTAATTAGCGAAGAAAAAGAGGACGAACTTGAGATAAACAAAAATGCTAAATTTATCATCGCTTACGATCCACTTGATGGCTCAAGCCTAGTTGATGTAAATTTCGCCGTTGGCTCGATCTTTGGTATCTATGAAAACGAAGTAAAACCAGAAAATTTAGTAGCCGCAGCTTACAGTATCTATGGTCCAAGACTTGAGCTGGTAATTGCTGAGAAAAAGGGCGCTTTGCCTAAATTTTATAGACTTGGCAAAGATGGCGAGTTTAAATTTGTAAAAGAGCTTGAGCTAAAAGAAAAAGGCAAGCTAAATGCCACGGGAGCCACGCAAAAGGGCTGGAGCCAAACGCATAGAAATTTTATAAACGAGCTATTTAACGAGGGCTACAGACTAAGATACTCAGGTGCAATGGTGAGCGATTTGCATCAAATTTTACTAAAAGGTGGCGGTCTTTTTAGCTACCCAGCAACGAGCGATCATCCAAATGGCAAGCTAAGAGTAGTCTTTGAAGTGTTGCCATTTGCCTTCATATATGAAAACGCAAAGGGCGCAACGACAAACGGCAAAAATCAAACACTTTTTTATATAAAAATAGAAAAAATTCACCAAACAACGCCATGCTTCTTTGGCTCACGTGATGAAATTTCTCTTTTGCATAAATTTTACGAGCAAAAATAATGCAAGAAACACAAGTAAACGAGCCACTTGACGCATTTGAGCTAGCCTTAAAGCAAAAAGCAAAAATTTTGCAAGAGTGCCAAAGCCAAAAAGGGCAAAAAAGCTGCTTTAACTGCGAAGTATTTTTTGACTGCGAGACAAGAAAAGAGTACGTAAATAGCTGCTACAACTCGATGTCAAAGGGCAATACTGGCAGTGATGTTGGATTTGATTTTTAAAATTAAAGGAAAAATATGAAAGAAAAAGCTTATATAACGACCCCAATATACTATGTAAACGACGTGCCACACATTGGCCACGCATATACGACCATCATCGCCGATACACTTGCTAGATTTAACCGCTTGCAAGGCAAAGAGACCTACTTTATGACGGGCACAGACGAGCATGGACAAAAGATCGAGCAGGCAGCTCGTGCTAGAGGCAAGACTCCAAAAGAGTACGCCGACGAGATTAGCGCTAAATTTAGGTCACTTTGGGATGAGTTTGAGATAAGCTACGATCATTTTATAAGAACGACCGACGAAGAGCACAAGCAAACCGTACAAAATGTCTTTGAAAAGATGCAAGCAAATGGCGACATTTACAAAGGCGAATATGAGGGATTTTACTGCGTTAGCTGCGAGACATTTTTTAATCAAAGAGACCTGCTAGAAGACAATCACTGTCCAGACTGCGGCCGAGTGACGTCTTTAGTCAAAGAAGAGAGCTACTTTTTTAAGCTTTCAAAATACGAAGACGCACTTTTAAAATGGTACGAAAACGACGAACTTTGCGTCATCCCAAAGGGCAAGAAAAACGAGGTCGTAAGCTTTGTAAAAGGCGGACTAAAAGACCTCTCTGTGACAAGAACGAGCTTTGACTGGGGCATAAAGCTACCAAAGAGCGCAAACGACGACAAGCACGTTATGTATGTCTGGCTTGATGCACTCATAAACTACTTAACAACACTAGGATACTCAAGAGATAACGCTAGAATGGACTTTTGGCCAAACACAACACACATTGTTGGCAAGGATATTTTACGTTTTCACGCAGTTTATTGGCCGGCATTTTTGATGAGCCTTGGCTTGCCACTGCCAAAACACGTCGCAGCGCACGGCTGGTGGACGATAGACGGCGAAAAGATGAGCAAAAGCAAGGGCAACGTCATAAACCCAAGAGAGGTCGCAAACGCTTATGGACTTGAAAATTTCAGATACTTTTTGCTTAGAGAAGTGCCGTTTGGACAAGATGGCGACTACAGCCAAAAGGCCTTGATCGAGCGCATAAACTCAGAGCTTGGCAACGGACTTGGCAACTTGCTAAGCCGAATTGTAGGCATGAGCGCAAAGTATAGCGACTACAAGATCGACTCAAAAGATGTGATCAAATTTCATAAAGCCGAGCTTGATGAGGCGAAGGGCTATCTTGATGAGGCTATTAAAAATTTAGAAAATTTAGCGACAAACCGCTATTTAGAGGATCTTTGGAAGGTCGTAACTCTAGCAAACGCTGCCGTTGCGAAGTATGAGCCATGGTCGCTTGTAAAAGCTGGCAAAAGTGACGAGGCAAACGCACTTGTGGCGCTTTGTGCAAATTTACTTGCAAAAGTGGCGATACTACTTAGCCCAGCTATGCCAAAAACTTGCGCTAAGATAGCTGATACGCTTGGCTTTAGCATAGATACGGCCTCTTATGAAACTCTTGTATTAAAAAATGAAATTTCAAATTTTGTGGCAAAAGCTACTGAGCCACTCTTCCCAAGGATAGAAAAAGAGCTAATGGGCGAGGCAAGAGACCTAAAAGAAGGGCCAAAAGTAGAGGCAAAAGCTGAGCCAAAAGATGAGAAAAAAGAAGAAGGTATCATTAGCATCGATGACTTTGCGAAGGTGGTGATAAAAGTAGGTGAAGTGCTCGAGTGCGAGAGAGTTGAGGGCAGTGAAAAGCTGCTTAAATTTAAGATAGATCTTGGCGAGGAGCAGCCGCGTCAAATTTTATCTGGCATTGCAAAATACTATGAGCCTAGCTCGCTTGTGGGCAAACAAGTTTGCGTTTTAGCAAATTTAAAAGAGCGAACGATGATGAAAAAATATGTCTCTCAAGGCATGATCCTAAGCGCATCTGATGGCTCGCTAACGCTTCTTGGTACGCAAGGTAAAGTTAAAAATGGCGCGATCGTTGGCTAAATGACAATAGAAAATTTAACTCGTCTAATAAATGCCGAGGCTCTAAATGCACCGACGATAACTAGCGTAAGCGAGTTTGTTTTCGAGCTAAAGCATGTAAGACGTGGCTTTGCGTATATTTGCTTAAACGCAAACGATAGCGACATAGAAACAGCGATTAAACAAGGCGCATACGCCATAATTAGCGAAGATAATGTGCCAATTATCGACAAAGAGATCGCCTTTTTAAAAGTTAGTAGCTTACAGACCGCCATGATAAAACTCATGAGATTTGAGGCTACTCACAAAGATCTAAAATTTTGCGCCGTAAATCCTTTTATAAATGACTTTTTAGAAAAATCAAAGCTTGGCTCTAACGCACACGTCATGTCAAAAAATATTACTGAGCTTTTTAATCAAATTTTTCACGCAAAAGTCTTTGATATCTTTTTTGGCGATGATACAAGAACACTTCAGCGAATATCGCCTCTTTTTGAGACCATTTACACAGATACAACTATGCACGAGATAAATCCAAGCTCGATCTTTTTTACAAACACAGTCTTTAAACAAACATACTATCAAAACTTAAACATACCACGAGTTTTTGCTGGGATGTTTTATGGGCTTTTAAAATTTCTTGATAGTAATAAAATTTCATTTAAGCCTTACGAAGGTAGGATTCACGGGCATTTTGACCCTATTTTTATAGATAAAAATTTTATTCCTACTAGTTTTGGAAATAGCTTTAGAGCCATAATTACTGAAAGCGATGAAGATTTATTCATAAGTCAAAGTATATTTTTAAATAAAAAATTTAGCCCTGATGAGATAAAAATTTGCTTGCCAGAAGGCTCGTTATTAAAAGTACAAAATGCAATCTACTTTAAAAATTTAAGCGAGATAAAAAAGCTTAAAAATTTTATCTATATATTGATTTTATGCCAAAAAGAGGAGCTTTTAGAAGAGCTTCACAAAATATCTGAAGAAAATCTACTCTTTTAAATTTTTATTATTTATAAGATCAATTAGCCTAACATCCTCGCTTCTTACAATTAGACTTTTAGGCAGCTCAAATTTCTTGATAACCTCACACTCTTTTTCTCTCATTTCGCCATCATCTTTTTCATGATCAAATCCTAATATATGAAGCAATCCATGCGTAAAAAGTAGTGCGGTTTCGGCCTCTTCACTATGATTTAGCTCAGTTGCTTTCTCTTTTACCATATCTTTGTTTATAACGATTGAGCCAAGTGGGGCGTGAATAACAAGCTCAAGCGGAAAGCTTAAAACATCTGTCGTTTTATCAATGCCTCGCTCAGTTTTATTTAGTTCTCTCATCTCTTCTTTATCAACAAAAACTAGCTCGATTTCTCCTAGTGTCAAATATTCACAAATTTCATCTAAAATTTTTGGATAGCTCTCTTCGCAAAGTATCATTTTAGGCTCTTTCCTTAGTAACTTTTTGTATAATTCTAGCAAAAATAAAAGGCAAAATATGAAAAAAGCGGTTTGTATAATGAGCGGCGGTATGGATAGCACGCTTTGTGCTGTAATGGCAAAAAAGGCTGGATATGATATCGTAGCGCTTCATTTTGACTATGGCCAAAGGACGATGAAGCGTGAAAAACGTGCATTTAACGAAATTTGCGAAAGATTAGGTATTACAAAAAAGATGAGTTTAGATGTTAGTTTTATTGCCCAAATAGGCGGAAATTCTTTAACCGATGAAAGCTTGCAAATAAGAAAAGATGGAGTAGAAAAAGATGTACCAAATACTTACGTGCCTTTTCGAAATGGTATTTTTATCTCGGTCGCTGCCGCACTTGCTGAAAAAGAAAATGCACAAGCTATCTATATCGGTGTCGTAGAAGAAGATAGTTCAGGCTATCCTGACTGCAAAGAAAGCTTCATAAAAAGCATAAACGAGGCTATAAATTTAGGCACATCGCCTAGTTTTTCGTGCGAGATAATTACTCCACTTGTAAATTTAAGCAAGGCTGACATCGTAGCAAAATCTCTTGAGCTTGGCTCGCCGCTAGAGCTTACTTGGAGCTGCTACGATAGTGAGGACGAGGCATGCGGACTTTGCGATAGCTGCAGGCTAAGGCTAAATGGCTTTAAAAAGGCAAATGCCACTGATAAAATCTCATATAAAAATCAAAATTTTCCTTATGAGCTTCTATAAAATAGCAAAGAGACATCTTACTTTGCTACGTTTTTATATATTTAAATATTTTGGAAATTGATATTTTTCCTAATCACCACATTTTGTTAAGCAAGGCCATTTAACAAATTTAAAGATATATCAACGCTTAGACTCTTGCTACCTATCAAAAACATAAATTCTCAGTCAACCTCGCCAAAATTTAATAAGGAGGATTAAAAAGTAGTTGATAAATTTAGCCACAAACGCTCCAATCACAAGGTAAAAATTTTTAAGTAAGTGGTCACTACCACAGCTTTTTAATGATCTTATTTTTTCTTATTGTCTTATTTTTTATTTTGATCGCTTTGGATTTTTTCTAAATTTATATATCCCATTTCAACGAGTTTATTATAAATTTGAGCGATTTTTGGCCCGGCCGCACTTCCGCCATGGCCACCATGCTCGATAACCATTGTGATAACGTATTGTGGATCTTCATAAGGCGCATATGTAGTCATCCATGCATGAGATCTTTGCAAATACGCCATATCCTCCTCTTTCATACGTTTCTTTTCAGTTTGAGAAATTCCAACGACCTGAGCAGTACCTGTCTTTGCAGCAACTTTAACTAGGCTTCCAATAAAATGCCTATTTGCCGTGCCTCTTGGGTGATTTGCCACTTCATACATTGCATGCCTAATAGCTGGTAGTTGTGATTTTTCAAACGGCGTAAAAGCATCATCTGTTGGTGTAAAATCAACATCCTTGCCATCAATGCTCTTTAAAAAATGTGGGGTCACATTTAGCCCAGTTGCAAGGCCTGCTGTATATTTTGCCACTTGCATAGGCGTGACCAAGAAATTTCCCTGACCGATAGAAGTGATGAGGGTCTCGCCTTGAAACCACGCTTTGCCATACTTCCTCATCTTCCACTCTCTACTTGGCAAAGTCCCCACAAACTCATTTGGCAAATCAACCTCGGTTTTTCTACCAAATCCCATACGTTCAAGTATCGGCACAATAGCGTCAATTCCTATCTTTTGACTACCTTTATAAAAATAGTCATCACAGCTCTCTCTAATTGCCGTATTCATATTAACATTTCCATGTCCGTGAGAGTTCCAGCAGCGAAATTTACGTCCTCCAAGCTCATACGAGCCACTACAAAAAAAGCTATCGTATTTACTCATGCCATTATCCAAAAACGCAAGCGCCATACCCATTTTTACGACAGAACCTGGAGGATAAAGGCCGTTTATTAGCTTGTTTGTGAAAGGATGATCGACATTTTTTACAAGTTCTTCCCATTCAGGCTGAGAAATTCCAAGCACAAATGGGTTTAGATCGTACTCTGGAAAGCTACCAGCAGCTATGATAGCACCATCTTTTAGACTCATAACGATAACGCTTCCTGCATCCTTACCAAAGACATCAGCCACAAACTGCTGAAGCTCAAGATCGACTGCAAGCTTGATATTTTGACTTTGTGGCGCTTGATAGTTTATCTGTTCGATCTCTTCATTTAAGGCATTTACCTTTATCTTTTTAAACCCTTGAATTCCTTGTAAGATCGGATTATAAAACCGTTCCACGCCACTTCTTCCAATATAATTTGTAAGCTTTGTCAAAGGATCATTATCCATATCTTTTTGATTTGCCCTACCAACGTAGCCGATGATGTGAGAAGCTAGATCGTTATACGGATAGTGGCGTTTTGAAGCGGGCCTTATCTCTAAATTTTCACGCAAAGAAAGTGATGCAAAAAATGGCAAAAATTTATCATAATCAATAAATTCAACCACATTTATAAAATCTTGGTTATAAGCTGAGTCATTTTTTATGTATTCATTTTTAAGCTTTGTGACATTTAGATCACTAAATAGTGAGCCAATGTAAGCTAGCTCATCATCTAAAATTTTTACCTTTTTATTAGCACTTAAATGAGGTCTAATGGATACTGAAAAACCAAGACGATTAACAGCCATTGGCTTATCATGTGCATCAAAAATGATACCCCTAACTGGCGGAATATAAATAGTTTTTATCGCGTTTTGCTCTGCGATCTCGTTGTAGTAGGTATTTGAGTTTATGCTTAGATGATAAATTCGTCCCAAAAGTATAATCCAAAAAAGAGCGATCACGCTAAAGACGATGCGCATCCTCATAGCACTTTATCCCTAAAAAGAACGATAGCAAGGATACTTTCAAATGCTATAAAAAATAGATATTCAGACGAAAGTGTTAAATTTTGCTCATTTAAAACGTAAGCAAATAGATTATTTACAAGAAATGTTAAAGTGTATCCAGCTGCTACAAAGATGATAAGTAGGCAGTTTCGCCACTTCATCGTGGTATATAGCCAGTCTAGAATAAAATTATAAAAAAGCAAAAATGCAATAATCGTTGAAAAAAGATGAAATCCATGAATTTGCTCAGCAAATATTATAAAAATTATCGCAAAGTACCAATTGTGCTTAAACTCGTCGTATTGCTTTTGTTTTCTTGAATACTCCAAAATCATATAAGTAAAAAAAATACCAATGAATGGCGGCAAGAAACCAAATTGCGTAGTTGCGATCTCATATGAGAATAAAAAAACAGCCCACCAAAATTCTTTAAAAATTTTAATATCTAAGCTGCTTATGGTTTGCATTTTATCTACCAAGAGCATTATTTATGATGGCTTCTCTAGCCTTTTCGATACCACTTTTATTAAGAGTTGAGACCAAGATACCACTTGGGTCAAATTTCATTACCGCACTCTTTTGGCTTTGATTTAGCTTATCGCTTTTTGTATATAAATTTAAAATTTTCTGATCAGCTCTTAAAAAGCTTTTTAGATAAGCATCCACATTTACGTCTATATCTAAATCAAAATGCCTAGCATCAATTAGATGTATAAAAAGTCTAATGTCGCTTCTAAATTTCAAAAACTCATCTAAATTTTTACGCCATTCATCATGCTTTGACTTTGCCACTTTTGCATAGCCAAAGCCTGGCAAATCAACCAAAATAAGCTTAAATTTATCTTTTTCTTCCTGCTCATCTTTTTGCTCACAAAACTCAGCCTCAAAAAAATTTATAAGCTGAGTTTTGCCTGGAGTTGATGAGCTCTTGGCTAGATTTTTTTGATTTACAAGTGTATTTATGAGGCTGCTTTTACCAACATTTGATCTGCCTAAAAAGACAACTTCGCTTGTTACGAAGCTTGGAGCCTCTTTTATACTTGGACTTGATGTGATAAATTTAGCACCTAGTGGCCTTATCACTTATCTTTTTCCTCTACCTGGAAGATAAACTTAACAGGCTTTTTTTCATCACTATTTACACTATATGTGCCATCTTTTTGATTAACAACTATCTTTTCACCATAAACATTCTTATCAGTTTCTACTTCATGCAAATAGCCATTTCCACTAACAGTATATATCTGTTTTGCTGGCTCGTATGTAAGAGTATTGCCTTTGCCGTCGTAGTGCTTATCTTTTATAAAAATTTTTGCTCTAGCATTACCAGTAGCTACATATTTTACAGGTTGGCGTTTTTTGTCAAAATAGACGACCACTTTGTCTGCCTTAAGCTCATCAAATGAGCCCTTTTTGATATTTACATTACCTATAAATTCACTAGTTTGCTTATTCTCATCTGCAAAAAAATCATTTGATGTGATTTCAACTTGCTCTGCATTTAAAAATGTAAAACCCAATATCACCGCTAAAATCGCTGATCTTCCTCTACCCATGCCCTTAACCCTTTTACCTGCGTTTGTTTTTTGCCAAGATCATAGCTTCCACTCTCACCCAGTGCCTTATCATTATTTCTTATGAGCGTGAAATTTGCTTCAGATCTTACTATTTTTGTTTTTGTTCCATATGTCACTTCGTCACTTATAAATCTCAAACTATCGTTGTTTTCATAGTTCGCATTCTTTTGAAAAATGATTTCGTCATTTTGTGAGATTGCTTTGTCTGAGCTTAAAAAATGTTTTAAATTTCCTCTTAAAATTTTTGCTTTAAAACTCAAAAATTCATCTTTATCATTGTATCTATTTAGCTCATCAGCCTCGTAGACTCCGCTTATTTTCGTGGAATTTATCTCATAATCTATCACATCATTTATTTGCATATTTGATATCTTTGTATCGATCTTTAAAACATTTGCAAGGTATGGATCTTGAGCTGCCAAAAATATCATCACGACACTAAAAATAGCCACGACGAAGTAGAAAATTTTTACAACCAACGCTTAGACCACTCGTCATATAAATTTTCTGATTTTATAATAAGCTCAATCATCTCTCTAACCGCGCCATTGCCACCTTTGTGCTTTAGTTTTGTCTTTACATCAAGCTCTTTTATCGCGTCTTTTGGCTTAAAGCTCCAAGCAACTGCATTTAAAATTTTATAGTCATTGTAGTCATCGCCGATAGCTGCTGCGTTTTTAAAGCTAAGCCCTTCAAATTTTAATATCTCACTCGCCACTTCAAATTTATCACCAACACCTTGATAGACGTGATTTATCTTTAGATCTTCAGCCCTTCGCTCAACGATGGCTGACTTTCTGCCAGTGATGATAGCCACCTTTTTGCCGAGCTTTAGCCAGCTCTCTATCGCGTAGCCATCTTTTACATCAAAAAATTTAAGCTCTTCACCGTTTGCATTGTAGATGATCTTGCCATCAGTCAGGCACCCATCAATATCTAAAAAAATAATCTCTATCATAAAACACCCTTTGTACTTGGCGTACCTATCCTTGCGTTTTTAGCAAGTGCTCTACGAAGTGCTACGGCAAATGATTTAAACGTTGCTTCGATGATGTGGTGAGTGTTTTTACCGCGAATTTGATTTAAATGAAGCGTGATACCAGAATTTATAGCAACTGCCCTAAAAAACTCCTCCACAAGCTCAGTGTCAAACTCCCCTACTTTGGCGTTTTCATTAAAATTTTCATAGACAAGATAGGCCCTGTTGCTAAGATCTAACGCACAAAAAACAGCCGCCTCATCCATAACAACGCTTGCCTCGCCAAATCTCTCAACGCCACTTAAAGGATACAAGGCCTCTTTTAAAAGCTGACCCAAAACTATGCCAACATCCTCAACGCTGTGGTGAAAATCCACATGCGTGTCGCCCTTGCATGAAATTTCAAGATCAAGCAAAGAGTGCTTGGTAAATGCCTCAAGCATATGGTCAAAAAAACCTATTCCAGTGCTTATTTTTGCAACTCCTGAGCCGTAAATTTTAAGCTTCATTGAGATTTGTGTCTCTTTTGTATTTCTAGTTAGCTCTAAAATTTCTTCTCTCATACCCTAACCTCTTACTATAAATGCACCTTGGAATTTACCGCTTCTTGCATAATCTCTAGCCTCGTCCTCACTTCTAAAGCCATTTAGAAATACTCTATAAATGGTAGATCCATCTATAGTAAATGTCTTAACTACCGACTTATAGCCATCTATGCTTTGATGCTCTCTTTGATATCTGTTTGCGCCCTCAAGGTTTTTAAATGAGCCAATTTGCACCATAAAATCTCCACCTACGACTCGTTGCTCTGACGAAATAATAATGCCTCCAGTTGGAGCTGTCGGAGAGACTGGATTTGGCACTTTTATGCCGGTACTTGTCGGTTTTGCTTGAGTATTAATGCTTGCAATAGCATTTATATCTTCATTAAAGCCTATGACTTCCATACTGACTGGAGCCGTGCCTGTACCGATAATATCAAGTTTAGTTGCAGCTGCCTTTGAAAGGTCTAAAACTCTATCAGCCACAAAAGGTCCACGATCATTTACGCGAACAATGACGCTTTTTTGATTTCTTAAATTTGTTACTTTAAGGATCGTATTCATCGGCAAAGTTTTGTGTGCTGCAGTCATGTTGTACATATTATAAATTTCGCCGTTTGAGGTTGTTTTGCCATGAAAATTTGGACCATACCAGCTTGCCGTACCACTTGCCTTATCACCAACGCTTACAACGGTTGGGTAGTATGTTTTGCCATTTATCGTGTAAGGTCTCATTGTTGCTTTTTGGATAGAAGCTGAATTGTTGCCCTTTACATTAGTTGGGCCACTTGGTGTAAATGGTGCCCCGCTCCAAGAGCAACCAGTAACTAGAAGAGTAAAACTTAGTCCTATATAAAATTTTAGGCTCTTATGGTATGACAATATTTGCTCCAACATTTAAATTTGAACTAGCAAAAGAATTTGCATCTTTTAAATCTTTTTCGCTCACATTAAATTTTTTAGATAAAGAAGCTATCGTATCACCAGTTTGGACTATATAGTTTTGAGATTTATTTTGTGCGGAAAATGGAATAATTAGTTTTTGATTATAGCTTACGGCATTTGTGCTAAGTTCGTTGTAGTCCTTGATCGCTCTATGGCTAACACCTGTTTTTTTAGAGATAGAAAGTAATGTTTCGCCTTTTTTTACGACATAGGCATAAAAATTATTTTTGCCATTAAATGGCTTGAAATTTTCTGCAAAAAGCTGTTTTTTGTTTTCAGGGATATAAACATAATAATCTTTTAGAGTTGGCGGAGTAAATACAAATTTTAAATGCGGGTTGTTATTTTTCATCTTTTTTGTACTAAGACCGATACTATCGCCTATTTGAGCCAAATTTGTACCGCCAGGTACTTTTACTTTTACAAGCTTTAGTCCTCCGTTTATGTTCAATAAAGATGAATCTTTAGACATCAAGAAGTCTGCGTCTTTTGCGGTATATGCTGCTCTTAAAATTTTGATAACAAAATTTCTAGTTTCGGCTGGAAGGTATTTTTTCTCTGCGTCAAGAAGCGTTACAAGGTCATCTGTGCCAGCTTTTTGTATGGCTCTTTTTAAGGCTCCATCGCCACAGTTATAGGCCATAGCTGCTAGATACCACTTGCCAAATTGATTTTTAAGCGACTTTAGATAATTTGTTGCTGCAATAGTAGACTCTACTGGATCTTTTCTCTCATCGACATACTGTCCTACCTTTAGACCATGCAGTCTAGCCGTTTGTTCCATAAACTGCCACATGCCAGTAGCTTTTGCGTTTGAGACTGTGTGATTTGAAAAGCCTGATTCTATCATGGCTAGATAAAAGAATGACTCAGGTACGCCGGATTTTTTGATCTGCTCTTTTACCATCGGTATATACATATAACCATTTTTTAGAGATTCTGTAAATGTTTCAAGTTGTGATTGTTTGATACCTTGCCTCATCTTTGCATAGTGAGAAGTCTTCATAAAGCTAGCGTCAATATCCAGCTCTTTTAAAATTTTTACCTGAGTGTCGTATGAGCTTTTTTCAGGTGTATTTGCTAGTAGCAAGGTACTACATGCAAACATTAAAAATATTTTAAGCATTGCTTTCATTTCTATCCTTTTTTCGTGTCAAAACTTAAGATGCTAGCATCTTAAACAAGCACAATGCCCAAATTTCAGACAAAGCACTTAAACAACCTTTTGGCATTATTTGAAGTTTTTTCACAAACAACTTCAAACTCAAGGTTTAAAATTTCAGCTATCTTTTTAGCAACAAATGTCGTAAACGCCGGCTCATTTCTCTTGCCGCGATTTGGTTCCGGCGTGAGATAAGGAGCGTCAGTTTCAATAACTATCCTATCAAATGGGATTTTTGGCAAAATTTCGACTAAATTTTTAGCATTTTTAAATGTTAAAACACCGCCTATGCCAAAGTAAAAATTCCCAAATTTACAAAGCTCTAAAAGAAGTGGCGAAGCATTATAACAGTGCAAAATCGCTCCAGCTTCAAGCTTTGGTGCATACTCTTTTAAGATATTAAAAGAGTCCTCATTAGCCTCCCTAATGTGAAGAATAACGGGTTTTTTTAACTCAACAGCCAAATCAAGTTGAGCTAAAAAAATACGTTTTTGATCCTCTTTTTCTTTTATCTTTTCATTTTCATCTTTTGGCAAGCGAAAGTAGTCAAGACCGCATTCACCAATCGCCACACACTTTTCATCTTTAGCAAAATTTCTTAAAATTTCAATGCTAAAACTCTCTTTATCATATGGATGAACTCCAGCGGCAAAGAAAATGTCAGAATTTTCACGCGCTATTTTAGCCGCTTTTGGTAAATCATTGATATCAGCTCCCGGGATAATAAAGCCTTTTAGCCCTAAATTTCTAGCTTCGTCTAAAATTTTATCAAGGTCAGGATCATAAACTTTACTATCCAAATGACAATGTGTATCTATAATCATAAAACTATTTCTACTCTGTTTCTACCATTTTCTTTTGCGGTGTAAAGCGCTGAATCGCAAGCCTCAAGCATATCGTCTATCTCGCAATGCCCATTGCCAAAAGATACACCTATTGATATAGTAACTTTTACTTTTTCCTTTTTTATAGTTACTTTATTTTCAGCTACTTTGGCTCGTAAATTTACAAAAAATTTAACAGCTTCTTCTTTATTTATCTTTTTAAGGACAACGCAAAATTCTTCGCCACCAAATCTAGCAACGATATCGCTTCCTTTTGTATTATCATTTAAAATTTTTGCGATTGATTTTAGTACCTTATCTCCGCCATCATGGCCATATTTATCATTTATTTTCTTAAAATAATCAACATCAATCATTGCAAAAGCGTAAGGCTCATTAGTCTCTTCAGCTACATGAACATACTCTTCTACGTCAGAATAAAAAAATCTTCTATTATAAACTCCTGTTAAGAAGTCGCGATTTGCAAAATTTGCTATCTTGTTTATATTTTCCATAGCTTCGATCGTATTATTAACACGACATATTAGCTCTTCTTTTGAAAATGGTTTTGCTATAAAATCGCTCGCACCATTTTTTAAAAATATTGATGCGTCAGTCTTTTCGCTAGGAGATGTCATAACGATTACGCCAAGACTATTTTTATCTTTTTCTTTTCTAACCTCTTTTAAAACTTCAAGGCCATCTTTTACTGGCATTCTATAATCGGTTATTATAAGATTTATATCAGGATTATCCGCAAAATAGCTCATTGCCTCTTCGCCGTGAGCTGCGGCCAAAACCTTAAACTGAAGGCTAGTTAATATCTTTTTTATCATATTTCTAAAAGGGAGCGAGTCTTCAACAACCAAAACCTTGTATTGTCTATTTTTGCTCAGTCTATTTATCATTTGAAAGATATAGTTGATATCATCCATATTTCCTTTATAAACATAATCAACAATATCTTTATTTATAAAATTTTGCCTTGTTTCATCATCAATGCTACCTGTTAAAACAATAGCCGAAAGCCCTTTGGAAAGTGCATAATCAACGATCTCTCCATTTGGAGCATCTGGCAAATTTAAATCCAAAATAGTCATAAAATAATCTTTGTCATGCTCGCTAATTAACGTCTTAGCCTCGGCAAAACTGTATGCGACATCAATTGTCATGTCATCGATAGTCTTTTCCATTTGCATAACAATCAGCTTTGCTAACGCCTTATTATCATCAACTACAAGGATTCTTTCCATATTATTCCTACAAAAATTTTATCAAATTAGTGACGATTTTATCAAATAAATTTATTTATAAAGCTTAAATTAATAATTTAAATTAAGCTACTTTAAAAGCCCTTTAGCAAAATTTATCGCCTCTTCGCTTATATGCTCGCCACTTATCATACGTGCAAGCTCATTTACACGCTCCTCCTTATCAAGCTCTCTTACGACCGAGTTTTCCCCGTGACGCTCTACCAAAAAGTGTGAATTTGCCTTTGAGCTAAGCTGTGGCTGATGTGAAATGGCAAAAATTTGATAAAAATTTGCAAGCTTAAGCAAGACATTTGCGATGCTCATCGCCTCTTTTCCACTTAAATTTGCATCTATTTCATCAAGTATGATGACATCACCGCCCGTTTTTGTGATCTCACTAGAGGCAGCTATGAAGGCCAGCCTTAGGCGGTTTAGCTCGCCCGAGCTTAAATTTTTAAGTGAGGTCTCATTTAAATTTAGACAAATCTCATCAACGCCCAAAATATCAAGCTTTTTAGCTTCAATACTCAGCGCAATATCTGGCATATAAAGCTCTTTTAAATATGAATTTATCATACTCTCAAGCTCTTTTAAATTTACGCCTCTTGCCTTGCTCAAAATGCCAGCCAGCTCATTTGCCTTTTTGCTTAAAATTTCAAATTTCTTCTCAAGCTCACTCTTTTCAAAGCTTAAATTTTCATATCTGGCAAGCTCTTTTTCCTTTTTATTAAGCGCTTCTAATGCCTCTTCCTCGCTGCCATACCTTCTAATGATGGCATTAAGAGCTTCTATTCTATCAAGCACACTCTCCACGTCGATATCGTCAAGCTCCTCCATATTTAGGCTATCTCTTGCGACCCTTAGCTCATTCATCGCATCTTCAAAAAAGCCGTTGTCAAGGTCGCTGATATTTAGCGCCTCATTTACGCTGTGCTCTAGCTCAAATATCCGCTCAGCCCTAGCCCACGCCTCATTTATCTTATCCTTTTTACTAAGCCTTTTTTTAGTCTCCATAAGTTCTTCGAACTCGCCTTTTTTAGGGCCTACGCTTCTTATCTTCTCGATCTCAAAACTAGCAAGCTCTTTTAGCTCCTCGACCTTTTTCTCTTCCTCTTTGATAGTGGCTAGCTCTTTTGAAATTTTAGAAAATTCCAAAAATGCCTCTTCAAATTCCTGCTTTATCTCTTTAAATTTCTCATTTTTTGAAATTTCAAGCCTATCAAGCAAATTTAGAAATTTCTCATTTTCAAACTCGTTTGCCTCTTTTGCCGAGAGATATTTGATGTGCTCGCGCGCCACTTGGGCTAAATTTTTCTTTGAGATGGCTTGTTGGTTTATAAAATATCTCGTGCTCTTATCTTTTAAAAGCTTGAAAATATTGACCTCTTCGTTTTCTATGCCAAACTCATCAAGATCAAATTTATGCTCCACGTCAGCTTCTATCAGCCTTGCCTCGCTATCTTTTAGCCCAAAAACTGCCATTATAGCGCTCATTAGCACAGATTTACCAGCACCACTAACACCCGTAAATACGCTAAGACCCTCTTTGAAATTTAGCTCGACATTTTTAAAATTTAGATAATCTTTAATCAAAATTCGATCAATCATTATAACCCCAGTGAAGTTTCTCTTTTAAAATTTGAAAATAATCCCTACCAATATGACGTATCAGTCTCGCTTTTTTGTTGCTCAAACTCATGCTGACGGCTGAAATTTTACTCATATCAAACCTATCTTGCCCATCAAGTACCAAAATCGCATCACTATTTGTTTTAAATTTAACCGTGTGATTTTTAGTAAGCACGACTGGACGCTGCGTGAGCGAGTGCGAGCAGATAGGAGTTACTGTAAAAACCTCGCTTAATGGATAGATAATAGGGCCATTTGCGCTCATGTTATATGCCGTTGTTCCAGCAGGTGTCGCCACTATAACGCCGTCTCCAAAATATGAATTAAAATATTTTTCATTTAAAAGTGCTTCGATGTGCGTCATTGAGCCACCATTTTTACTAACAATAACTGCATCATTAAATGCTATCTTTTGCTCGGTTTTACCATCATTTTTGTGAAGCGTCACATCAAGCATAAAAGGCATTTCTACCTCAAATTTACCATCAAAAAAGTCTTTAAAAAATTTCTCACTCTCATTAATCATTATGTCGGTTAGAAATCCAAGTCTACCAGCGTGTATGCCAAGGACAAGTGGCGAGATGTGAGCTAGCTTTCTACAAGTTGAAATGATCGTGCCATCTCCGCCAAGAGTGATCAAAAATTCGCACTCTTTGGCTAATTTTATAAGCTCAAAACCATTTTTTTCTATACGCTTAGCACAATTTTTTTCAAGCAAAATTTCTGCGTTATACTTTTTTAAAATTTTTTCTAATTTTTCTAAATCTTGCCTAAATAATGGATAATCTTTAGCAATAAGTCCTACTTTTTTTGTGCAAAAAGTATTAAATTTTTGTTCATTTTTCATGTAAATGATTGTAACATATTTTATTTTAACAAAGCTTTTCAAAAGAAAAAAGCGATTATAATTGCCTAAAAAACATTGCAAAGGAGCATTTTATGCGAAGTCATTATTGCACCGATCTTAGCAAAGCTGATATCGGCAAAGAAGTAATACTTTGTGGCTGGGCAAACACATATAGAGACCACGGCGGTGTTGTTTTCATCGACTTAAGAGACGTTAGTGGGCTTATACAATTAGTTTGCGATCCGGCTGATAGCAAAGAAGCACATGACGTGGCTGCAAAAGTAAGAGATGAATATGTCTTAAAAGCAAAAGGAAAAGTAAGAGCTAGAGGCGAAGGACTAACCAATCCAAAGCTAAAAACTGGTGAGATAGAAGTAATAGTAAGCGAGCTAATCATCGAAAATCCAAGCGAGCCGCTACCATTTATGATAGGTGATGAGAGCGTAAATGAGGACATCAGACTAAAATATCGCTTTTTAGACCTTAGAAGCGAGCGCTTACAAAATATATTTAAAATGCGTTCTCGTGCAGCGATCGCAGCTAGAAACAGCCTAGATAAAATGGGCTTTATCGAGTTTGAAACTCCAGTTTTAACACGCGCAACTCCAGAAGGAGCGAGAGACTACCTAGTGCCAAGCCGTGTATATCCGGGTCAATTTTATGCGCTCCCACAAAGCCCACAGCTATTTAAGCAGCTTTTGATGTGCTCGGGCTTTGATAAATATTTCCAAATCGCAAAATGTTTCCGCGACGAAGATCTAAGGGCTGATCGCCAACCAGAATTTACTCAAATAGATATCGAAATGAGCTTTGTCGAGCAAGAAGATATCATAAATATGGCTGAAACGATGCTAAAAGATATTTTTAAAGCCTGCGGATACGATATCAAAACGCCATTTAGACGTATGAGCTACAAAGAGGCAACCGAGACTTATGGCTCAGATAAGCCTGATCTTAGATATGATCTAAAAATGATCGATGTTATCGATATTTTCGAGCGCTCAAGCAATGAAATTTTTAGCTCGATCGCAAAAGATAAGAAGAAAAACCGCATCAAAGCGCTAAAAGTACCAAATGGCGACAACATCTTTAGTAAGCGCGAGATGAATAGATTTGAGGAGTTTGTACGTAAATTTGGTGCACAAGGTCTTGGCTACTTCCAAATGAAAGAAGAAGGACTAAAAGGCCCACTTTGTAAATTTTTCGAGCAAAGCGATCTTGACGAGATCGTCTCAAGATGTGAGCTAAAAGTTGGTGACGTTGTATTCTTTGGTGCTGGTAAGAAGAAGATCGTGCTTGATTATATGGGAAGATTTAGAATTTTCCTAGCTGAACAAATGGGTATCATTGATCAAGACAAACTTGAGTTTTTATGGGTGCTTGACTTCCCAATGTTTGAGCAAAATGACGATGGCAGCTACTCTGCGATGCACCATCCATTTACTATGCCAAAAAATATAGACGAGCCTGATCTTGAGGACATCCTATCTATCGCTCACGACGTCGTACTAAACGGCTTTGAGCTTGGCGGCGGAAGTATAAGAATTCACAAAAACGATATCCAACAAAAGGTCTTTAAGCTTCTTGGCATAGACGAAGAGGAGCAACGTGAGAAATTTGGCTTCTTGCTTGATGCCTTGACATTTGGTGCGCCTCCACACGGTGGTATCGCGATCGGCTTTGATAGGCTAAATATGCTTGTAAATAAAGCAAGCTCGATCCGTGACGTCATAGCCTTCCCTAAAACACAACGTGCTCAGTGCCCACTAACAAAGGCACCAAGCCACGCTAGCAACGAGCAGCTTAGGGAGCTAGGACTAAGGATAAGAGAAAAAGAGCAAAAGGCTTAAAATTTTTGCAATAAATTTAGACTTTTAGATGTCTAAATTTGAGTTATTTTATTTAAAGATTAAATTTTTGAGATGATTTTGGTTGTTGTGCAGAAAATTTCACCCCAAAGCTAGACATATAGTCTGCTGCAGGGTGAAATTTTCAAACTCATTCAAAGGCGCTCAAAAAATATAAAAAGGGAAAGAATGAAAAATTTATTTTTAATCATCGGCGCTCCAGGCAGCGGCAAAACAACAGACGCATCGATCATCGCACAGCATGATGAGAAATTTGCTCACTTTTCAACTGGCGACCTTTTAAGAGCTGAAGTCGCAAGTGGTAGCGAGCTTGGCAAACTAATAGACAGCTTTATCTCAAAAGGAAATTTGGTCCCACTTGACGTCGTCGTAAATGCGATCGTCTCAGCTATCAAAAGCTCAAATAAATCAAACATCATAATAGATGGCTACCCAAGAAGCGTTGAACAGATGACAGAGCTTGACAAGGTATTAAGCGAGCAAAAAGAAATTTCTCTTAAAGGCGTCATTGAAGTAGATGTTAGCGAAGATGTGGCAAGAGCAAGAGTGCTCGGCCGTGCAAGAGGTGCTGATGACAACAACGAAGTGTTTAATAACCGCATGAAAGTATATCTTGATCCGATCAAACCTATCCGCAAATTTTACAGCGAAAAAGAGCTACTTCACGTAGTAAATGGCGAGCGTGGCATTGACGAGATCGTAGCTGATATCAAAAATTTACTAGCTAAACTTCTATAAATTTACAGACCTTGCATCAAAAGGTGCAAGGTTCCGATCTATAATCCTAAGCTTATTTTTAAAAAATATAAACAAAGATGAAATTATGCATAAATTTAAATTTACGATACTACTTGCGATCATAGCCATTTTTGCTTTTACAGGATGTGCCAAAAAGCATATAGAGATGGTTGAAAAAGACACCGCGTATAAGTACAGTAGCGCTAAAGCGGTTTGCGGAGAAACCGAGCTTGATAAAAAGTTAGAAAAATACATAAACGCCTTTTTAAAAAAGAGAGACCAGTACGGCGATGATCTAATTCATAAAATGCGATATACAAAGAACAAAAAATGGAGTTAGAATCCTTAGACACTTAACCCTAGGCATAGGTGGTGCTGGCAAATCTGAGACTCTCGCAGTCGTAAATTTAGTCGATCAAGGTGGCAAAGAGGTAGCCAAATTTAATGTTACGGTCGAGATCAGATATGGCTTTCTTGGCGGCAATGCAGATAGAGCACTACCAATCACCGCCAAAAACATCTATAACATTGTTACAAAAGACTTTATGTAAAAACTTACTTTTCATTAACATCAAAAATATAATATCCTTTTAAATTTTTACAACAAATTCTAAAAGGATAAAAATGAAAAAAATTATAATCGCTTCACTAGCTGCTAACATCGTAATGGCTGGAGGCTTCACATCAAAATACTCAAGTGAAACGATAAGCACAAAAGAGGCTTTGAAACTAAAAGACGACGCTAAAGTCGTACTTGAGGGCAAAATAAAATCGCACATAAAATCAGACAAATATGAATTTATCGATAAAAATGGTGATGTCATTATTATTGAGATCGATAACAAAAAATGGGATAACATAGCAGCCAACGAAGATACACTTTTAAGAATAAGAGGTGAAGTGGATAAAGACCTTATGAAAACAGAGATCGATGTCGATAGCGTAGAGGTTATAAAGTAGTTAAATTTTACGCGTATTTAATGCAAAAAATACTAAAATCACAAAAATTTCTAATAAAAAGGACGAATATATGGACGTTTCAAAGATCAAAGCTGGTTCAAACCCAGACAAAATCAATGCTGTAATCGAAATACCTTATGGCTCAAATATCAAATACGAGATCGACAAAGATAGCGGTGCGGTAGTAGTTGATCGTGTGCTTTACTCAGCGATGTTTTACCCAGCAAACTACGGCTTTGTGCCAAACACACTTGCGGCTGATGGTGACCCAGCTGATATTTTGGTGCTAAATGAGTATCCGCTCCAAGCTGGTAGCGTCATTCCTTGCCGTTTAATAGGTGTTTTGGTAATGGAAGATGAGGCGGGTATGGATGAGAAGCTTTTGGCTGTACCAGTTACAAAGATCGATCCAAGATATGATGCGATAAAAAGCTACGAGGATCTACCAGCTGCAACACTAAATAAGATCAAAAATTTCTTTGAAACTTATAAAATTTTAGAGCCTAACAAATGGGTTAAGGTGAAAGAATTTAAAGACGCAAATGCTGCAAAAGAGATTTTAGACGCTGCGATAAAAAATTATAAATAACTTACAAGCCCTATTTTAGGGCTTTTCTTTTTAAATTTGTTCTTTTTATGCGCTATACTAAAAAGGCAATTTTTTATATTTAGATAAGCTTTTTCTTGTATAATACGATTTTCTTTCAACTGTGGGTTCATAGCTCAGTTGGTTAGAGCATCCGGCTCATAACCGGATGGTCCCAGGTTCGAGTCCTGGTGAACCCACCACCTACTTTAACAACACTAAAAAATTAAAAATTTTTCATCACTTTTACTTAGATTTTAAAATATTTTTAAAATACAAAAAATGTTTAATAGTCCAAAATTTAAGCCAAATTTTCTAAACTCTCTCTAAAATTTCCTTTCGTTTTTGCCAGTCAGGCATATAAAGCGTTAGATAGTCATAAAATTTCTTTAAGTGATTTGGATACAGTAGGTGAGCAAGCTCGTGAAATACGACATACTCGATGCACGATTTTGGTTTTTTGATGAGTCCTATGTTTAAATTTATATATGATTTATAAGGATTGCAACTCCCCCATCTTGTCTTCATCTGCCTTATCTTTACGCTTTTGATATCTTGTTTTACTATCTTGTTAAACTCTTGCAAGATATTAAAAAAATATAGCATCGCCTTTTCGTGATACCACTCATAGACCAATTTTTCTTTTCGTTTTATATCGCTTTTATCTTTCACAAAGAGCTCCAGATAGCCTCTTTGTAGCTTTACGCGCTCCTCTTTAGACTGCACGACTTTAAGCCGGTAGCTTCGCCCAAGATATTTAAAGTCTTCGCCACTTACGTATTCTTTTTCGGGCGTCCTAAACGAGGCAAAAAACGCGCGCTTTTGCGCTATCCATTTAGCTCTTTTTTTTATGATAAATTTTATATGCTCATCGCTTGCCGTTTTTGGCGCCGTTAGGATCGCTTCGCCATTTGGTCTAACTTTTAAAGTGATATTTTTTACGTCTTTTCGGACGATTTTTACGCCTTCAAGCATAAAAACTTATCTCTATTCCACGGATAGTTTGGTAAATTTTTTCCTTCTCATCGATAGAAACGTCATATTCGTCCTCTATCTCCCAAAGAGCGTCCTCCATAGCGCTTGTTATCTCATTTTCTACATCTTTATTATTGTGCCATTCTGGTTTTTTTGAGGCCTCTTTGTAAATTTCATAAAATTTCACGCTCAAATTTTTAGCGACCACCTCAACATCCGCAAGCTCCACATCCCCCAAAATGTCAAGCAAATTATCATAAATAGCAAATAAAATTTTCTTACCATTAAATTCTTTTGGATACCTGTCTTCATTTGGCTTTAAAGCGCCAGTTATTAGGTCTTTTAGTAGTTTTGCTTTGGCAAGTTTTTCTTCCTCACTTAGCCTTTTTGCTTTATACTCGTTGATGATATCTTGTATCTGCTGTGCTATTGATTTATAAAAGGCTGGATTTGAGTCCATTTTCTCTTTTACCACCGCGCTTACGGCGCTGATGATAGTATCAGCCTTTGCATTTTTACCCTCAACCCTTTGCACCTCATCGTCAAATTCCGTCTCAAAGATATTTACAAGCTTTGTAAGCTCATTGACCCCTTGTGCATTTACGTAAGTATCAAGCAGCTTTTGCATCTGCGCTTCATATTTGCCAAAGTCACAAGCCTCATGATATCTTAGCTGCACAGCCTTTCTTAGCTCGTTATAAAATTTAACCCTTTGCTTATAAGTTTTGATCTCCTCTTCGCTTAATATGTCATAAATTTTCTCACTTGAAAGCGCTAGTTTAAACGCCCTAGCAAACTGCGATAACCACTCTTTAAAGTCATCTCGTTTTTGCACGTCCTCTAAAACCGCCACGTAGCTTTCTAGATCGTCTTTAAATTTCACACTGCTAAAAAGATCATCCAGATGAGTATAGTAAGTCTTTGCCTTTATGATCTCGCTTCTTACGTCTATTACGGCTCCAGTTATATCCTCTGGGTCAAAGCCACTTAGCGAAGCATAGCTAGTAAGCGCCTGATCAAGCTCGCCAAGAAGCCCTCTATAATCAATAATATAGCCATAATCTTTCCCATCATAAAGCCTATTTACTCTAGCTATAGCTTGGAGCAAATTATGCTCTTTTAGCTGCTTATCTATATAAAGCGTGCTTGCTCTTGGCGCGTCAAAGCCAGTTAAAAGCTTATCCACAACAATAAGCAAATCTATCTCATCGCCATAAATAAATTCATCCTTCACATGCTTTAGATACGCTTCCTCGCTGCCGTAGCCCTTTATAGTCTCTTGCCACGCCTTTGCGACATACTCTTTATGCCCGCCCTCAAGCTCCTCGTGCTCGTTGCTTGATATCACATAGGCACTTTTTATCTCTCCAAATTCCTCAAATATCTCATGATATTTTATGGCGTCATATTTTCTTTGCGTTGCTAGCATCGCCTTAAAGCCACTTTTTTTCAAAGTCTTTTTAATATGCTCATTTATATCCACAGCTATCAGTTCTAGCCTTTGCTCGCTAGATGCCACGCGCTCAAACCTCGCCCATTTTTGTTGCAAGTCCCTTTTGGCCTCATCGCTTAGCTCTTTTGATATTAGATCAAATTTCCTAGTTAGCCCATCAGGATCTAGCACCCCTTGACCCACGTATCGCCCCTCGTAAAGTAGCGGCAACACAGCTCCGTCTTTTACCGCGTCATCTATCGTATATCTATGAATTTCTCCGCCAAATTTAGCAAAGCTGTTTTTCTCACGCTTTAAAAGCGGCGTGCCGGTAAATCCTATATAACAAGCAAGAGGCAGCGCTTTTTTCATAGCCTTATGTAAATCTCCGCCTTGCGTGCGGTGGCTCTCATCCACTAGCACGAATATATCGCCATCTCTTATCACTATCTTTTGATTTTTTACCTTTTCAAATTTATGCACGAGCGTAGTTATCACGCTAATGCCGCTTTGTAGCTTTTCTATCAGATCGCTTCCGCTGCTTGCTCGCCCTGCTTTTACATCCGTATTTTCAAAAGTCTCGTGTATCTGCCCATCTAGATCTATCCTGTCAGTTACGACGATGATCTTTGAGTTTATATAAATTTGCTTTAAAAGCTTTGTTAGCATCACCATCGTGAGCGACTTGCCGCTTCCTTGCGTGTGCCAGATGAGTCCGCCCGCTCTTACGCCGTCCTTTACCATTGATACTCTCTTTAGCGTCTCTTCGATAGCGAAGAACTGCTGATAGCGGCAAACCTTTTTCATTTTCTTATCAAACACTATATAGTGCCTAACTAGCCTTAGTAGTCTATCTTTAGATAGTAGCGCAAAGAGCGTCATATCAAGCGCGCTTACCTCTCTACCATTTATCACGCTCTTTAAGCTCTCTTTTGCTTTTGCTTTGTCTTGTTCTTTCCACACACTATAAAATTTAAACGGCGTTCCAGTAGTGCCGTATCTTGCTCCACTTCCGTTTGCTGCGATGGTTAGCTGGATGTATTTAAAAAGATGCGCTATCTCATCTTTGCCCTGCTCTTTTTCAAGCTGCTTTATGCCGTTTTCAAAGCTCACGCTTGATTTTTTAAGCTCGATCACGACTATTGGTATACCGTTTATAAAAAGCACGAGATCAGGCCTTCTATGCTTTTGCACGTCGCTCTGGCTTACTCTGCTTACTTCAAATTCTTCTGTTACATAGAAGTCGTTGTTTTGTAAATTTTCAAAGTCTATAAATTTAAAAGAGAAGCTTCTTCTCGTCTCATCTTCTAAATTTTCTTCTAAACTGGTTCCAAGCAAGAGCAAATTTGTGATCCTTTCGTTTGCGACCATTAGCCCTTCGTTTAAAGATACCCCAGCTAGCTCATCGACCGCTTTTAAAACGTTACTTTGGCTAAATTTATATCGCTTGCCCTTATACTCGTAGCCATTTATCTCGCCAAGCTTTTTGGTTAAAATTTCCCTAAACAAAACCTCGCTGGTTTTACCGCCTCGAAGCTTTAAATTTTCCTCCCTGCTTATAAATTTATAGCCCAAGCTTTGAAGTAAATTTATGCTATTTTGCTGGATCTTATTTTCTGAAGTATCTGGGGTCATTTTTTCTCACTTTGACTTAAATTTTTAATAGATTGCGTTATTTCGTTTAATATTGTGCCGTCTCCATGCTTTTTATCTAATGTTTTACTTGCATTGTATGATATTGTGTTTATAGCTTCCAAAATTAGCTTTTCTAGCAATTCACTATCTTCTTTACCTAGCTCACTAATCTGCTTTTTATAGCTTATATATGATCTAGATAATGCTTCCTTGTGTGCGTATTCTTGTTCTAGTCTTTGATTTTCACTACGTCTCTTACTGGCATATACAGCAACCCATATCAAAGGTAATGTTATGGGCAAAGAATGAAGTATAGATTTTGCAATCTCTTCTATCGAACTTAAATTTTTTAATGTCATAAAAGACAAAATTGAAATAGCAAAAAGACAGACTACAAATACACCATTCCATATTCTAATTGGCCATATAAATTTTTTTCTTTCAATACTATAAGCCTCTGCCAATCCTGCACTAGTTGCACCTTCTAATAATTTTTCTATTTCTTTCTCAAAAGCTTTGCGCTTTAAACCATGTTCTTCTTCAAGTTTATTTAATTGATTTATTTGATCGTTTTTAAATTCCTCAAGTTCATTCTTTCTTGTTGCCAATTCTTGTTCTAATCCTCCTATTCTTTTTCCTTCTTCTTCATCAAATTTTCCAAAAATTTTTACATAAAATTTTTCAAGATCTTCCAAATCCTTATTTGTTTCCGTTAAATACTTTTTAGTTAAATTTATATCATTTAAAATATCTTTTTTTGCTTCCAGTATCTTAGTTTTTGTTGATATATAATCTTTTTCATCAATTAAGGTTTCATCATGAAATTCTGCAATTTTTGTATATTTTTCTTTTATTTTGTAAAAAAAGTCTTTAACACTATCTTCAATGCTATTCTCTCCATCTATTAACTCATTCTTTAATCTATAAATTTCCCTGACATCTGTTTTTATTTTTTCTAAATTTATATCCTCCAAAGCCTTTTTTATAGTATCTGTGTATTCTTGCACCATGTTAGAAACTGATCTGCTAGAAATTTTAGGCATTAGAATATTTAAATTCCTTAACCCAGCAATAAGCTGATCTATATAGTTATTTGTTGCTACAATGTAATCAATAGTTCTATTATTGATGAATAAATCAAAATAATGCAAAGCACCTTCTAAATAACTTCTTGAATTATCCAATAAATTTTCTGGGCTTAATTCAGGATCGATTAGCTTTAGATAGCTATCTATAAAAATTATAACTTTTCCAAGTCTATTGTATTCATCAATAATTTCTACATTCCCAATCTCTTTAATATTAAATTCACTAAATTTTGTCTTAAATAGTTCCCATTTGCTATGAAAATCACTCGACCCATACCTAGTCATCCATCTTGACATTTTTTCCTCCTTTTACTTTTGTTCTTATGTTTCCGCTTAGTAGTTTTTGCATCAAGCCTTGTTTTTGTTTTTTCAAATTTTCCAGCTTTAAATTTAGTAAATTTATCTCGTCATCGCAAGCCGTTAAAACATCTGCGATTTTTTGTTGTTCTTTTAAATTTGGAAGCTTTATTTTATGATATCTAATGTTACTTGTAATTTGAGGCTGTCCTGAGCCAGAGATTAGATATTGAAAATTTGTATTTGATAGTAAATAATAAATAAAAGTTTTTATAGCTTTAGTTGAATTGTCTAAATTTATAACCATAGCATTACCAGTTATCCATGATTTTGGTTTTGTAAAATTAACCGCTCCACAGTTTCCTCTGCAACCTATGACAACTTGTTCAAATTCGTGATTATACCTACCGTATTTTCCTATAATACCATTAGCACCATAAACATCAAATCCGCCATCTGTTAATTCACGTTGTGAAATTGTTTGCGGCTGATATACTTCAGCAATTTCCTTTAATTTTACTCTCTCCCACTTGTCTTGGAACTCAGGAAAGCGGATCTTGGCTGTGAGTAAATTTTGCATAAGAGCTTTTTTAAACTGCTTTTTGCTTTCTATCAAATTTATAGTCAAATTTATAGCCTCATCCCAAGTAGATAAAATTTCCGCTATCTTTTTTTGCTCGTCTAGTGGCGGAAGTTTGATTTTTAAATTTAATAAATTTGATTTTGAAATCCCCAAAACAGAAATACCTGTGGCTTTTTTCTTTAGCTCTTTTGCAACCCAAGGCTCGTAAAGAATATATCCTTTATAACCATCAGCGAAATAATCGCCTTTATCTCTAAGCAAGAAAGTATGAAGCCCAGCAACAGCTTTGTGTTCTAAATTTTTAATTTCCACGCTTTTTGCGATATCTATATAATCTTCCGAAGCATCGGCAATGACCAAATCTCCATTTTTGATAAATTCTGGTTTGCCCCCCAACTTACTTTGATGTATTTTTGGCAAAGAGGCAACACGAAAATCTAAGTAAAATTTATATTTTTTATGTATTTCCCCATAATGGATATATGAAATTTCGTCATAATCATTTAGACTTTCACGTGAATTTGTATAAGTTTTTAAAAAATCAAAAGCATCCCCAAGCCTCACGACCTTCCATCCGCTTGGTAAATTTTTAAATTCGCTCATAACCCAAGCTCCGCAAGATAGTCGCTCATCTTGCTTTGAACACTTTTTAGCTCAGCTTCTAAACGTGAAATCTCAGCCTTTGTAGCCTCGATATCCACAAGCTCTTCTTCTTCAAAAGTATCGACGTAGCGAGGGATGTTTAGGTTGTAGTCGTTATCTTTTATCTCGCTAAGGCTTGCTAGGTGGGAGTATTTTTCTATCTCGCTTCTGTTTTTATAGGTAGTGACTATCTTTTTGATATTTTGCTCGGTTAGTGAGTTTTGGTTTTTGCCTTTTTCAAATTCTTTGCTAGCGTCGATAAATAGCACATCTTCGTTTGCACGGTTTTTCTTAAAAACGAGTATGCAAGCAGGGATGCTCGTGCCGTAAAATAAATTTGCCGGTAGTCCGATGACGGCATCAAGTAAATTTTCTTCGATTAGCTTTTGGCGGATCTTACCCTCATTTGCTCCGCGAAATAGCACTCCATGCGGAAGCACGACGCCCATTTTGCCGTTGCTGTTTAGACTTTTTATCATGTGCACGACAAATGCGTAATCCCCCTTGCTCTTTGGCGGCAAAGCGTAGTTAGCAAATCTCATAAAAGGATCGTTCCCAGCAAAGTCAGCACCCCATTTATCTAGGCTAAAGGGTGGATTTGCCACGACTATATCAAATGTCTTTATAAGGTTGTCTTGCAGATGAAGCGGGTTTCTGATCGTGTCGCCCCACTCAATGACGGCGTCGTTTATCTCATGTAAAAACATATTCATCTTGCAAAGCGCGTGAGTTTGTCCGTTTTTTTCTTGTCCGTAAAGGCGGAAATTTTTGCTGCCGACCTCTTTTGAAGCCTTGATAAGAAGCGAGCCAGAGCCGCAAGTAGGATCGTAGATCATATCGCCCTCTTTTGGCTCGACTAGCTTTGCAAGAAGCGTCGAAACCTCGCTTGGTGTGTAAAACTCTCCGCCTTTTTTGCCTGCGTCACTTGCAAAATGAGCTATAAGATACTCGTATGCGTCGCCTATTATGTCGTTGCCCTCAAGCATAGATGGGCGAAGATCTAGCCTAGCGTCGCTAAAATCTTCAAGCAAATTTTTCAAGATGGCGTTTCTCTCTTTCGTGTCGCCAAGCTTGTTTTTGTTATTAAAGTCGATGCTTCTAAAGATGCCCTCAAGCTTATCTTTATTGTCTTCTTCGATCTTTTCTAGAGTTTTGTTCATTATCTCGCCTAAATTTACGGCCTCTTTGTGCGCCAAAAGATACTCAAAGGTGCAACTCTCATCAAGCTTAAATTTCTCTTTCTTTAGCTTTGCTTCGATCCTCTCGCGCTTGTCGCCGTATTCGGCTTTAAGCAATTCGAGCTTTTCTTTATAAAAATCAGATAGATACTTAACAAAAAGCATCGTTAAAACATAGTCTTTATAGTCGCTTCCATCCATCGTGCCGCGAAACGTGTCGCAAGCCTTCCAAACTACGTTATTTATGGTATCTTGAGTGGTCTTTTGCATCTTAGTTCTCCTCTTTTATTAAATTTTCAAATATGCTTTTGTGATATCTTTGCTTTTGAGCTACTAAATTTTGTAAAATTTCGCTCTCCTCGCGAGCTAAATTTAGGTATTTTACTATCTTGTTTTGAGTTTGCAAATTTATGGCTGGTATTTTTAGATTATTTATGCTTGCAACGCCTATCATCGCTATTGTAGTACCTGAAACATCTGGTGCAAGGGCTCTTTTAACGGCGCTGCTGTTTAGATAATGCGCCACAAAACGCGGATCAAATTTATCGATTTTAACCCTTATGCGAACCATCAAAGATGAGTAGATAAGATCGTCATAATCTTTGTCTATATAAACGGCGAAATTCGGCTCTCTAAGGCGCAGCAAGACATCGCCACGGCTTACTTTATACTCATCGCTTATTTTTTCGCTTGATATGAACTCATCGGCAAATGTGTCATCAAAAAGCGCACTTTCATTAAAGGACTTTAGCGAGACTACTTTATAGCGAAATTTCTCATCTACGTTTTTGTCTGCCTTTTTGCGGTTTAAAACTAGACCAGTTTTTATCTCAGACATATCGCCTATTTTTATCATTTTAAGATACTCCTTTCTGTATTATTTTTAAAATAATACTAATGCTTTTATGAGCGAAGTATAACAAAAAAGTAAAAACTAGCAATAGGTTTTTATATTATTTCTAAAATAATACATCAAATTGTCGGCTAAAACCTTAATTATTTTTTAGACATTAAATTTACAATATAAATTTTTATCTCATTAAAATTATCTCGCTTTTTAAACTTACTTTTGGTTATAATTACACCAAATTTGGTCGCAGTTGCGATTTACATTTGCATAAATTTACCTTCAACTACCATTTTTGCAAATTACAAAAGTCAAATTTCACAAGTTTCGCGTGCCGAAAATATCAAATTTACATTTCTAAATCCCAAAAGGAGATTTCATGGAATTAAAACAAACCGGTATATCACGCCGTGGCTTTTTAAAAGGTGCTTTAGCCACAGCTGCTGCTGCCACGCCACAAACGATGCTGGCTGGCTTTACGCCATTTAAGTCTGACTCGCTTCAGGTTTGGTCGTGAAGCATTTAATGAGCTAAATGCCATTTACGAGTCAAGAACAGGGCACAACATCCAATACACCGGCGCATTTGCTGGTGCTCTTGGCAAGTCGCTTTTAGCACTTCAAAGCACGACCGAGCTCTTTGGAGCAAGAGTCTTAGAGCTTTCTAAAAAACTTCGCAAAGCTGGTCTTAGCCTCCACTTTAGGCCGCTATGCTTTACTGACTATGTCCTAGTCGTGCCAAAAGGCAACCCTGCTGGCATTCGCGACTTAAAAGACCTTGCAGAGCCTGGAGTTAGAGTGATGCTGCCTCTTAGATCATCGCCCCCTGGCAGTGGCCCAGTCAAAGGGATCTTAAAAAACTCAAACCTCACTGATGCGGTGATGAAAAATATGGTCGCAAACGGATCATGCGTCATAAATATGATGTGCGAGCTAGTTGATGGCAAGGGCGATGCTTCGATCATCGAAAAGCGCCTAACAACGCACGATAGGTTTAAAGATAAGATTGAGTATATGCCCATCGATGAAAAGCTCATCCCGCCTGGACCGCTCACTTTTACACTAAATATAATGAAATATGTAAAAGATGAAAGACTCGCAAATGACTTTGCAGACTTTGTTTGTGGCACCGAAGGGCAAGAAATTTTTAAAAAACATGGCTTTACCTCCATTTATTCAGCGCGTGGGCTAGAGCTTATAGAAAGGTTTGGTGTAAAAGATGTGTAGTAGCTGTAATAGCGCATGCTCTAATAGCAGTGCATGCGGCAACATAAATTTAAAAAAGAGAAGCAAAAACTCTCCCACAACAAAGATAAGACGCCTAGTGCAGCTCATCTTCATAGCAGGCATCGGACAATGGGCGTATTACGGCATTTTTAGATGCCCTTTTGTGGTGCCTTTTGTAAATTGCCAAAACTGCCCTATCATCACCTGTTGGGGGGCGGATCACATCGCTGTTTTTTGGATTTTGGCTATTTATCCCAGCGCTTGTCATCCTCTTTGGTAGGGCATTTTGTGGCTGGGTCTGTCCAGCTGGCTTTGTCAATCAAATGCTTGGTAAATTTGCATTTTTCAAGCTAAAAATTCGCAGCAAAAAGCTAATATTCGCTCAAATAGGCATGCTAGCTACCACAGCAGTCAGCCTTTGGGTCTATTTCGTCTGGGGCAATCCTCGCATGATGATACCTATAAGAACGAGCGACGAGTACCTAACTGCCGTTACTTTGTCACTTCGCTTTGGCGAATGGGAGTGGGTCACTCGCACAGTGATCATCATCTCAGTAATACTAGCCTCGCTAATCATAGCTAACCTTTGGTGCCGCTTCGTCTGCCCATCAGGCGGCGTGCTTGAAATTTTGCGTAGATTTTCGATATTTCGCGTCTATAAAACAAGTGCCTGTGACGACTGCGACGCGTGCTTGCGCAAGTGCGAGATGGGGACGAGACCTGATGAGATAAACTGCACAAACTGCGGTGACTGCCTCAATGTCTGCCATGCAAATGCCATTAAATTTGGAAGGAAAAAGAGCTAATGATTTTTCGCACTAAGGCTGATCTAGACAGCCACCCATGCTTTAACAAAAAGGCCTCCGCTAACTACGGACGCGTGCATCTACCAGTTGCCCCACACTGCAACATCCAGTGCAACTTCTGCAACCGCATATATGACTGCGCTAATGAAAACCGCCCTGGCGTAACAGCAAAGGTGCAAACGCCAGATGAATCAGTGAAATTTTTAGAAAAGCTCTTTAAATTTAGACAAGACATATCCGTCATCGGCATCGCTGGACCTGGTGATCCGATGTGCGACGCTGACAAGACGCTAGCGACCTTTGAAAAGTGTAAGTCTCACTTCCCAAATACCCTGCTATGCCTCTCAACTAATGGCTTAGCACTGCCTGAGCATGTTGATGAGATCGTGCGTCTTGGCGTGAGCCACGTGACAGTAACGGTTAATGCCGTGACGCCAGATGTTGGCTCAAAGGTCTATTCGTGGGTGAGGTATGAAAATAAAAACTACTACGGCGAGGAGGCTGCTAGGATACTGCTAGCACGCCAGGACGAGGGCATCCGCAAGCTAAAAGAGGCTGGTATGCTAGTAAAGATAAACACCGTAGTCATCCCTGGGGTCAATATGGACCACGTCCAAAGCATCTCGGCAAAAGCAAAGCAATGGGGAGCTGATATAATGAACTGCATGGCGATGATACCGGTGCATGATACGCCTTTTGAAAATTTAAAATCCCCTTCAACTGATGAGATCCACCGCATCCGCAGATCAATAGGTAGTGACATAAATCAAATGTCACATTGCAGTAGATGCCGCGCTGATGCATGTGGCAAACTTGGCGAGAGATAGCGATAAAAGGCACTGAATTTAGTGCCTTTTTTTTGCTTTTTAGTTTGTAGCTTGCGTGGTTCGTGGCTTACAGCATGCGTGCCTTGCAGCTCTTGGCTCTTGGTTAAATTTTGTAAAGCTTGCTAGATATCAAAGTTATAAAAAGCATAGAAAAGTGTGGTTAATTCGTAATTGACGTGAGTTTTGCTCAAAAACAAGGTAGCGAAATTTTCTTTACATTATTTTACAAACTCTTTTAAAAGCCTTTTAAATGGGCTTTAAATCATACGTCTTAATGCTTTACTTACTATATAGACCTCAACCGCTACTATCTTCATCTATCTCGTAGCTTTGATAATCTTTGTTGATGCTTATGATATGAGTATGCCCTAAGAGCTCTTTTTGGGGCAACTTAACCATGAAATTTCTGCAAAAGTTTATGATTTTAACTTTGTTTTAAAAATATAGACGCCGTTTTATGCGGCGTTTAAATTTATACTCGTATTTATTTGCTATTTCATAAATTTTGTCTTAGCAAACTGCCTAAATTTATACTTGCTTTAAATTTACCAGATCAAATTCCACCCAAAATTCGCTTCCAGCTCCTGCTTCGCTTTTTACGCCTAGCTTTGCGCTGTGAATTTTAGCTATATTTGCAGCAATGGCCAGACCAAGGCCACTGCCTCTGTTTTGGCTTTTGTTTCTTGAGCTTTCAACTTGATAAAATTTATTCCAGATTAGCTCGATATCTTTTTTAGAGATGCCTAAGCCATCGTCTTTTACAGACAAAAGTGCGTGCGTTTTTGACACACTTAAAGTTAGCTCGATCTTAGCTTCTGCAAATTTTAGTGCGTTGCTTAAAAAGTTATCCACTAGCCTTGATATCATCAGCTCATTGCCAAGGATTTGGACATTTGGCGCTACAACGCAGCTAAATTTTAGCCCCTTTGCACTTGCTAGCTTCTCATAATCACTGGCTAAATTTTGCAAGATAGAGCTTAAATTTATGCGTTTTAGCTCCAAATTTCTGCCAGCCTCCAACCTTGAAAGCTCCAAAATTTGATCTATAAGCGAGGTTATCTTTCTTGACTGCCTAGAGATGACCTCCAGCGACTCCTTGGCCTCGTCCAAATTTTGCGAGTAATTTTTAGCATAGTCGCTCTCAGCCATGATGACAGATAGCGGCGTTCGTAGCTCGTGCGAGATGTCTGAGGTGAGCTGTTTTTCGCTTTGATAGACCCTTTCGAGGGAGTCAAGCATCTGGTTAAAAACGCTCGCAAGCGCGTGTAGCTCGTCTTTGCCAGCAGGTAGGTCTATGCGCTTTGAGAAGTCCCGGCTGCTGCCTATCTCAAGCGCAGTTTTTGACATCGTAGCGACTGGTTTCATCGCATTTTTTATCGTTTTGTAACCGCCGTAAAGCACAAAGAGAAATAAAACCGGCACAAAAACGCCCAGCGCTAGTAAAAATAGCCCCTCTTTTTTGAAAAATTTCTCCGCGTTTATCACGCCTCTGACCCAGACGTCTTTGCCTTTAGCTGCGATATCGTAGTAGTAAAAGCGGTTTTCACCTTCTTCATAAAGTTGCACCGCACCACTATTCATTTTAAGTGAAATTTGAAAGCGCTTTGGCGCTAAGCCGCCGATTACATCGCCTTTTGCGTTATATTTTATAAAAAATATCCCATCATCATATGGCTCAAATTCATCCATATTATTGGCGATCTTGGTGACTGATTTGGCTAGCTTTTTTTGGCTCACATCCTCAAAAACCTCATCTGCCACGACCGCTGAGATGGCAATGAGAACCGCCACGATAACGATGATAAAAAATGAGTACCAAAGCGTTACACGAGCCGTTATCGGTATGTTTGCGAGAGCTTGCTTAATCCTTAACAACATAGCCAAGCCCTCTTTTAGTCTGGATCACTTCGCACTCGCCAAGCTTTTTTCTTATATTTTTTATAAGCACGTCAATGACGTTTGAGCCGCCTGTGTAGTCAAAGTCCCAGACGTGCTCTTTGATCTGGTCACGAGTTAAAATTCTGCCCTTGTTTAGCATCAAAAGCTCTAAAATTTCATACTCTTTGCCAGTGAGCTCTACCCGCTCGCCGCTAAATTCGACTGACTTTTTAGAAAGGTCGATCTTTAGCTCACCTGCGCAAATTTCACTAGCCACGTTGCCGCTGTTTCGGCGAATGAGCGTGCGCACTCTAGCTAGCAGCTCCTTAAAGTCAAATGGCTTAACCAAGTAGTCATCAGCACCCGCGTCAAGCCCCTTTACAACGTCGTCCACATCGTCCTTTGCCGTTAGTATCAGCGCAGGGGTCGCTAGCTTTGCGGTGCGTGATCTTTGCAAAAATGTAAGTCCGTCCATCACTGGCATCATAAGATCAAGCACGATGAGATCGTAGTGCGCGACGGCGGTAAAGTCCATCGCCTCCTCGCCGTTAAACGCGCTATCTACGCTATATCCGTTTTTCTTTAGGTGCCTTGTGATGACGCTATTTAGGTCTATTTCGTCCTCGACGACTAAAATTTTCATCTTGCCTCTCTTGGTTTTGCTAGCTATTTTATCAAATTTGGCTTTTTATTTTTAGATTTAAAATTTCGCCATTTGCTGCGCCTATCTTGAAATCATATAAAAAGCCATTAAATTTAGCCCTTGCCTCATAAAAATACTCCGTGCAAAATGTGCCAAAACTTTGTTTTTTCGCTAGATAGATCGGTGCAAATTCCACCTCTTCTGGCTTTGTTTTTAGGCGCTCTATGACTATCTCTTTAACTTTTTCTGGCAAGATGCAAGCCATTCTTTCAAATTTAGCCTGCTCTTCATTTATCTTTGATAGCTTCGCCCTTTGCGCCTCATCTTTTAGGCAGTTTGAAGCGTTTGATAGCCACACTCCAGCCTTGCCAGTGCAAATTAGCGCACCCGCTACACCTTGAAGCGAAAGCTCAAGCGCATTTTTAAAGAAATTTTGAGCTTTGTATTTTGAGGTAGCTTGACTTAAAATTTCTACGCTACTGCTTTCTTCACTAGGATTTTTATCTAAATTTTCAGGCATTTGCTCGCTTTTTCTTAAATTTTCGTAACTATTTTTATTAGTAACATTTTCACTTATATTTTCTATCTCGTTTTCGCTTAAATTTTTATTCAAATTTCTCTCTAAGACCTGCTTGCTAACTTTCTCGTTTAAATTTTGATCTAAATTTTCACTCATCTTTTTTACCTTTATAAAATTTAACGCCCAAAAAGGGCGTTAGATCACTTTGTGTAATTATCGATTATTTCGCCAGTTTGAGCGTTTATGATCACTTTTTTCTCGCTCCTGTCGCGCTTAAGCTCTACTTTGTATATCCAAGCACCATTTTTATTATCAAGGTCTGCCTCATCAAGACTCCAGCCAGCCTCGAGCGCTTGAGCTTTGGCCACAGCCTCGTCGATGCTAAGAGCAAATTTCGAAAAATCTACCGCTTCGATCGGTAAGATATGTTTTTTATTTTTATTCTCTACTTTAACGATTTGGCCGCTATTAGAGTTGATCTTAATCTCTTGTTTAATGCTATCTTTAAAAGACTCTATCTCGTAAAATATCACATCATTTTTGACGTTCATCTCGATATCTTTGACGCTTGAGCCTGGAAAGTTTTTCTCAGCTATGTTTAAAGCTTCTTTTGATGTGATGGCTGCTTGCAAACTTGTTGCTCCTAAAACTACCGCTAAAACTGCTGTACCTAATACATTTTTCATTTTTGATCCTTTTATTTTTAATTTCCAACTCTTGTTTGGATGAGCACATTATAAAAGCCTTAAATGAAGCTAGAATGAATAAAGGAAATTTATTTTGATCACAAATAAAACGATACACTTTGAAATAATAAATAAAACTGAGGGGAAATAAAAGAGAAAATTACAAAAACAAGAAAACTTAAAGTTCTTGAAACATCGTTAAAATCGAGATTTTAAAAGGATTTTTGAAGATAAATGGCTCCGGATGCTGGGTTCGAACCAGCGACCAAGTGATTAACAGTCACCTACTCTACCGCTGAGCTAATCCGGAACACTTGAAAAGAGCTCGTATTATAGACGAAAAGATATGTTTTGTCAATAAATTTTAGCTTAATTTAGAAAAAATCGCACAGAGCTCAATAAATTTTTATAAAAGGCTAAAACTAGCCTTTTATAAATCCACTTGCAATAACCTTATCGCCATCATACATAACACAAAGCTGGCCTTGTGCCACACCAAGTGCATTTTGATTTAGCGTTAGTTTTGCTGTTTTATTCTCTTTATCAACCTCAACAAAAGCATCAAGTTTAGGGCTTCTATATCTTATCTTGGTTTCGCACTCAAATTTATCTTTATCTATAAACAAATTTACGTTTTCAAGCTCGACTACCTTTTGAGCCAAGTCATCTTTTGTTCCTACAACGATCTCGTTTTTATCGGCATTTATCTTTATAACAAAATGTGGCTCATGGGCGCCAAAAACCTCAAAACCACGGCGTTTACCGATAGTATAGTGCATATAGCCTTGGTGGCGGCCGATTATTTTGCCATCTTTATCAACTACATTTCCTGGTAAATTTGTATTGTAATGCTTATTTAAAACTTCGATATAGGTATCTTCCACAAAGCAAATTTCACTACTTTCTGCCTGCGTAGCAAATTCTTCAAGTACTTTTACACTTCTTGCAAGCTCTTTTATATCTTTTTTAAATTTATCCCCAAGCGGAAAAATAACATCTTTTAATATCTCTTTTGGCACTTGGGCTAAAAAGTAGCTTTGATCCTTGCTAGGATCTTTTGCGCATGTGATAAATCCATCAATAACTTGCACATAATGCCCAGTAGCAAGCTTCTCACAGCCATTTGCCTTTGCAAAATCAAGCAACGCACCCAGTTTTATAAATTTATTGCACAAAGCACAAGGATTTGGCGTCTTGCCCTCTTTATAGAGCTTCACAAAAGGATCATAGACAAACTCATTAAATTTATCCTGCAGATCCAAAATATGCACCTTTATGCCAAGATACTCGCCTACTTTTTTTACTTTTCTGATATTTTCTTCGTGATATCCTGGCTTTTGATGCAGCATCATATAGCAACCTTGCACTTCATGACCAGCTTCTTGCAGAAATTTAGCCGTCATAGTGCTATCTACGCCACCGCTCATTGCGACCATTACTTTCATATTTTTTACCTCTTTGAAATTTAAAAGGGGATATTTTATATCTTATTTTTAAATAGCCAAAATTTCATCTACAATAAGCTTTAAATCATCGGTGATTTTGTATAAATTTATATCTTCTTTTTTTATTGTTTTTTGGCTAACTAGCGTATTTTTTATAAACTCATCAAGCCCTTGCCAAAATTCACTCCCAAAAAGAAAAATTTTTACTTTTTTACTACCAACTTGTGCAAGTACTAAAATTTCAAAAAGTTCATCAAGAGTGCCAAAGCCACCCGGAAAGACGACAAATGCGACTGAACGATCGGTAAGTGCAAATTTTCTTGGGCTTAAATTTGAAAAGAGATATTTTGCTGTGACGTAAGGGTTTGTATTTTGTTCAAATGGAAGCCTCACATTTAAGGCTATACTTGGCGATTTTGCACTATCAAACGCGCCCTTGTTTGCGGCTCTCATTATGCCGTCCCCGCCTCCGGTTAAGATAGCATATCCTAGCTCGTTTAGCTTATAAGCTAGCTCATAAGCCTTTTTGCAGTAGAAATTTTCTTCATCAAATCTAGCCGAGCCAAAGAAGGTAACATTTTTATTTTTATATTTTAAGACGTTTGGAAAATTTAAAAGATCGCTAACTAATTCATTATTCATTATTTTAACTGTTGAAGCCTCTCGCGTTTTGAGCCTATCTGAGTGATCTGAATGCCAAAGTTTCCATCGATTATGACAACTTCGCCAAGGGCTATTACCTTATCGCCGATCAAAATTTCAAGCGGATCGTTTGCTAATTGATTTAACTCGATAACTGAGCCAATATCCATGGTAAGCACATCTTTTAAAAGCATTCTTTTTGAGCCGATACGAACACGAATAGGCAGCCTAACGTCCATTATAAGCCCGATATTTCTCATCTCTTCAGCGCTAAAATCGCCCTTAGCTACGTGAGGAGTGCTCGCTGGTGCAGCTGGTGCTTCGGTCTTTGTTGGCTCAAAAAATTTCATCAACGAATGATCGCAAGCAAAACCAATATGCTCGCTTAGATCTTCGATTTTGACATTAAATAAAAATAACTTTTCATAAACACTAAAATCAAGCGAAGAATTTTCATCTAAAAAATTTACATTTATTACTTCAAAATTTATCTTTGGCATGCCCTTTTGAGCACCCAAGGATGTACTAAAAGCACTAAAAAGGTTTGAAAATATCTCTTTTGCAGCGTCAAGCTCATCACTGCCTAAATTTTCATTCTTTGAAATTTCCTCTTCGCCCATCATCCATTCGCTAATGGCACTTATTAAAACTGGAGTACATACTATCTCTGTTTTAGCATTGATGTCGCCACTTAAAGAGATATTAGCCATCACTACCGGCGGTTTTATGCCATTTTGCGTTGGTGCATCAAATTCATTTCTTTCACCAACCTCTGGAGCTCTGCCCGTAAGTCCTTCGATAGTAGCTTTTAATTCATTAGAAAATATATTAAAAAAATCATTCATCATCTTCGTCGTCCTCTTCTTCTTCCATTTTGCGCTCATTAGCTTCATACGCCATTAGCTTTGCTTTTCGCTCTTCTTCGTATTTTTCTAAGATATTTTTGATCTCATCTTTATCAGAGCGTATTAGCTGCTCAATCCTTATAGATTTTCTAAATCTATGAAGCCCAACTTCAGCTAAGAAAACTTCTTTTTTATCGATACAAACGATCGCCTTATCATCAGCTCCTCTATCAAGCCTTAAAATATCGCCTTCTTTTAAATTTAAAAACTCATTTACGCTAATGATCGACTTGCCAAGTATGGCCTCATATAAAATTTCTGCTCGTCCGATAAGTGTTTTTAGCTCTTTATTTCTACTTTTTTTTGCACTTGTTTCGCCAAGCATAATATCTCTGTTTGCAAGGCGTGAGAGTATCGGTTCAAGATAGATGACTGGATAGCATAAATTTATCATACCGCTTGATCCGCCAACTATGATCTCCATAACGACCATGATGACAATCTCATTTTGAGAGACGATCTGTACGACATTTGGACTGCTCTCCTTAGCTTCCACATTTGGGTACATATCAGTTATCATCGACCAACTCTCTTTTAGACGCTGCATGATCATTCTAAGCACCGCATCAAGCAAATTTACTTCGATGTCGGTTAGCTCTCTATTTGCTTCAAAATTTTCACCAGTTCCACCAAGCAAACGATCTATCATCGGAAAGGCAATACTTGGATTTATCTCCAAAACACAGTTTCCATCAAGCGGTTTTATAGAAAAGACGTTAAAGCTCGTTGGACTTGGCAAGCTCATCAAAAATTCGCCATAAGTCATCTGATCAACACTGTGAAGTCTGATCTCGACGATACTTCTCATAACACTAGAAATTTGACTAGCTAAATTTCTAGCAAGCTTATCATGGATGCCTTTTATCGCACGGAGCTGCTCTTTACTAACGCGGTTTGGACGCTTAAAATCATAAATAATAATCTGTTTTTGTTCGCCTTGCGATCTCTCTTCGACCTCGATATTACTCGTATCGCCGTCTTCATCAACAACTTCAAGTAGCGCGTCTATCTCTTCTTGACTTAAAATATCAGCCATTAAACCCCCAAGCTACGCCTAATACGATCAAGCAAACGTTTATGAATTTGTGAAATTCTACTCTCGCTAATATTCATGATCTGGCTTATCTCTTTTAAATTTAGCTCTTCATAATAATAAAGCTGAACCAACATCTGATCTCTTTCGTCAAAATCTTTTAAAGCTTCTTCTATTTTTAAAATGAGATCCTCTCTCTCAATGCTTTTCTCGACATCATTTTGACCAATTAGCTCCATTTGCTCGTCTATTGGCAAAATAGTAATGATACCGCTAACGCCTCTTGCCTCTCTTATCTTCTCAATATCTTCATTAAGCTTTTCGGCCAAATACTCATCGCTTGGCTCTTCTTCAAATTCATTAAAGTAGTTATCTATCTCGCTATTTATGCTCTTTACTAGCTTTCTATCGCTTCTGCTAACAACATCAAGCGTCCTTAGATAATCAAGCATAGAGCCATAAATTCTCTTTTTGCCATAACCCCAAAAAGAGTCATTTTGCTCCTTGTCATACTTCCTGCTAAGCTTTATCATCTCTTCGACGCCAATGCTTATTAGGTCATTTGTATCTATACTTGATGGTAGCCTCTCTTTAAGTCTAAACGCCATTGCACGCAGTGCTGGCATATATTTTAATACGATCTCGTCTTGTTCTTTTTTTATCGTGTTTTTATAAGCATTAAGCTGCTTTTGCTTTAACTCGTGCATTTCGTTTACCAGAATCAAAATTTTCAGCAGTCATTTTTACCATTATATTTTCCATACGCTTTTCTCTAGTATTTAGCTCAGAGATGAGATAGTCTGCGATCTCTTCGTGTTTTTGTTTGTCAAAAATTTTAGTTAAAGCCCTTTTCACATCGATGTAGTTCATTATAACAATGTGAATTATAAGATAAAAAAACAAAGTAATAACTAGTGTATAAACAAGCATTTCGATAGGCTCACTCACCTTTAGCAAGGTAAAAACTATACCTACAAAAAAACCACAAACCGTAAAAAATGCTATAAAATTTTCTGCACGCAAAGCTCAATCTCCATCAAAATTGTTCTATCAAACGCTTAAAGAAGCCCCCAAAGCTCCTGCTTTGCTCATCGTTAAGCACTTTTCGTTCCAACCTATAAAGTAAATTCGAAGCTATCTGTTTTATCTGGGCACTAGGCTCAGCATAAGCAGCGTCGTCTGTAAAAAGCGTTCGTTGTTTTATACTTCTTGAAACATTCTTATCAGAAGCCACAAATCCTATAAGCTCTAAATTTAAGCTAGGCCCGATATTTGCATTAGCAACACGTTTGATATTTTCATAAATTCTAGTCGCTTCTGCTTCATTTTTTACCATATTTAAAAGCAAAAGCTCACTATTTTTAAACCTTGAGACGATCTTTATGACAGCGTATGCATCAGTTATCGCTGCAGGATCAGGTACAGTTACCACCACGACCTCATCAGCTGCCTCTAAAAATAGCTGCGTGCTACCGCCTATGCCAGCTCCAGTATCAATGATCAAGAAATCAAGCTCATCAAGCTCGCTCGCCTCGTCTAAAAACCTCTCAAATAAAAATTGATTGTTAAATTTTAAAATTTCATCACCACTTTCACCAGGAATGAGGATCAAATTTTTATTTATAGGTATCAAGATATCTTTTAGGCTGCACTCGCCTTTTAGCACGTGAAGTAAATTTTTACCCATTTTTACATTTAAGATGACATCAAGGTTTGCAAGGCCAATATCAGCGTCAAATAGCCCTACTTTGTAGCCATTTTTTGATAAAACATTTGCCAAATTTGCACTTATCGTGCTCTTACCAACACCACCTTTGCCGCTAGTTATCGCAATAAAATGTGTATTTTTGCTCTTGCTTTGAGACTGGACTAAATTTTGTAATTTTTGCGCTTGATTATTCATCGCTAGCCTTTTGCTTTGTAAAGCCGTCAAACACGCACTCTACTAAAAATTCGCTCTTTGCCTCCACAAGATCATCAGGTACCTCTTGACCCACGCTAAAGTAGCTAACTGGCGTGTTTGTCTCATATATCAGCGAAAAGACATTACCAAAAATTTTTGTCTCATCAAATTTGGTGATTATCAGCGTGTCAATATCCAAAAATGAAAACCCATTATAAATTTCTATTAGATCTTCAACCTTTGAGCCAGCCGAAAGGACCAAATTTACATCAATCTTTGCACCGCTATGCTTTAAAAATTTATCAAGCCTTTCAAGCTTTTCTTTGTCATACTGTGAATTTCCAGTCGTATCAATAAGTATCACATCACAATAATTAAGCTGCTTTATAGCATTTTGAAAGTCATCTATCTCGATAACATCGAGAATGGGCAGCTTCATCATTTTAGCGTATTGAAATAGCTGCTCAACCGCTCCGATACGGTACGTATCAAGCGTGATGATGCCTGTTTTATACCGCTTTTCATTGCCGTAAGCAAAACGAGCCGCTAGCTTTGCAAGAGTCGTAGTCTTACCAACTCCAGTTGGGCCAACTAGCATCATGATACGTTGTTTTTTATCGCTTGGCTCTTTTCTGCAAGGTAGCATATTTCGCAAAAGCGAGTAGAAATATCTCTTTACAGCAGTTGGATTGCTCTTCATCGAAACTGGTAAATTTTCAAGCGTAGTTTGCATGATAGCCTCTAAATGCTCATCTTTCATGCCGCTTTGTTTTGCGAGCTTATAGATGCTAGCAAACTCCGGCGGGATCGAAAGATTATTGCGATTTGGTGCTTTCTCGTCCCAGATCATGTCAGTTATCAGTCCTATTTTTTCGCTTAGCACGCTTACTTGCTTTGCCACATCGTCTATTTTTTTATTCATGCCGTTTGGTATGCTTGACTCTTTATCTTTGACATCATCGATGTTTACATTTGCGATTGTACTTATCTCTTTTGCAGCAGCTGAGATATTTAAAAGCACGCTATCATTTGGGTCGTAAGGCTCAGGCGACGTCGTTTTTACCTCAAATTTAGCAGGCTCCTCTTTTATCTCAAATTTTGGCTTAGCAAGTTCATAGTTTTTATTAAATTTAGAGTAGGCATTTTCGTAGTTTATAGCTTTTGTATTTGATTTTGGGGGCTGCTTTGCGTCGTCTTCTTCGACACTTACTAAAATTTCATAAAGCGGTTTTTTATTTATCGTTTTGGCTTGAATCTGCTTTGTAGTAACTAGTATGGCCTTTTCACCGCACGTCTCTTGAGCCTTTTTCAAAGCCTCAATGGTGCTCTCGCCTGTAAAAGTATGAAATTTTGTAGCCATTTATATCCTTTTAACCTCTCATAAGCCCTAGTGGCACGATCACGCTAAGCCTCTTACTAGCCCCCGGGTGAGGGACCATAAGGCGCGGTGTCTTATAGACTTTTTTACTAAAATACAAAATATCTAAATCAAGCGTACGTGGTGCATTTTTAAATGTCCTGACACGCTTAAATTTACTCTCATAGTGCCCCAAAATTTTTAGAGTTTCTCTAGGGCTCATAGATGTTTGTAAATTTATAACAGCGTTACTAAAATCATCCTGCGCTTCGTAGCCAAATGCCGCATTTATAAGGATTGGCGAGACTTCAACTACATGAAAACGCCTATCTTCACTAACCGCTCTTATAAATTTATCAAACCTCTTTGCGCTATCGCCGATGTTGCCACCCATGCCAACTAGCGCCTCATACTTAAACTCATCTCTTTTTTGAAAAAAACTAGGGCAAAAACGGCTTTTTACGATCTTTCTTGCTCCAGCTAGCTTCATAAAATTTCGCACCCACCTTCTCTTGCGACCACCACGTCCTCGATGCGCACGCCAAATTCATTTTCTAGATAAATTCCAGGCTCCACGCTAAAGACCATGCCCTCTTTTATGAGCGTTTCGCTCCTTGCTGAGATGACTGGAAGCTCGTGTATATCGACACCCACGCCGTGTCCTGTCGAGTGGAAAAAGGCCTTTTCATATCCAGCCTTTGCTATCACACTTCTTGCTGCAAGGTCTATCTCGCACGCCCTAACGCCAGCTCTTGCGACCTTTATCGCAGCAGCCTGAGCCTCTTTTACGATCTCGTAAATTTCTTGCATCTTTGCTTTTTTAAATTTTTGCTCCTTTGAGAAGTTAAAATTTTCATCAAAGCAAGCAGTTCTAGTGCGATCAGAGCAGTAGCGCTTAAATTTAACCCCGGCATCAAGTAGCAGCAAATCGCCCTTTTTTAAAATTTTATCCCCAGGCAGTGCATGCGCCTTTGCGGCATTTTCGTTTATCGCTACGATCGGATCAAAGCTAAGACCTAGCTCGTTTTTTTGCCTAAAGATGAGTGAGGCGTTAAAATGAAGCTCTTTTTCGCTCATCCCTTCGCCATTTTCATGCACAAATTTAGCAAATTCATCAAAGCATTTTGCTCCAAATTCGCTAGCTTTTTTTAAAATTTTTATCTCATCTTCGCTTTTGCAAATTCTCTTTAGCCTAGAGAAATTTGCCTTTGGCTTAAAATTTATCCCAAAGCCTTTGCTAAGCGCGTTAAACTCACTTAAGCTTAGCTCATCAGGGTTAAAAACAAGGCTGCTTGGCTTCATCTTTCTTAAAAATGCCCTGACCTCGCTTATTAAATTTCTCTGCGCTAAAAGAACGACTACACCTGCATTTACGCAGCTTTTTGCCTCGAAATAATACCTCGCATCCGTGAAAAAGTATTTCACGCCATCAAGGCATAGCAAAAACTCATTGTCGCAGCTGTAGCCACACTCGTAAAATACGGCGTTTTCGTCCTTTAAGATGAAATTCATTGTGATTTTTGATTTGCTCTTACTGCTTTGATTTGCTCAAAAATTTGAAGCATGCCTATCATCGCCAAATGATAGCCAACTGGTCCAAAGCCCACGATCTGGCCTGCCGCAACTGGTGCAATTAGGCTTTTGTGGCGGAACTTTTCTCTTCTATAAACATTGCTGATATGCACCTCGATAACTGGCAGTGCAACCGCACTTAGCGCATCACGGATAGCGATAGAGGTGTGAGTGTAAGCAGCTGGGTTTATGATGATGCCATCAGCATCGCCCAAACACTCTTGGATCTTATCGACTAGCTCGCCCTCAAGGTTACTTTGAAAAAACTCGATCTCAACGTCATTTTGATCGGCAACGATCTTCATTTGAGAGTGGATATCCTCCATCTTCATAACGCCGTAAATTCCTGGCTCTCTAGCGCCAAGCATATTGATATTTGGGCCTTGGATAACCATTATTTTTAGCTTCTTATCCATGTCACTCCTTTTTGATTAAATAGCCCAAATTATACATTTTCGTTCCTAAATTTTCGCTACAATAACAAAAATTTAAGGCTAGAAATGGAAATTTTAAAAGCAAAAAAGATCATCACTGGCGGACAAAATCCAAAAATTTTAAGAAATTCTTGTGTCGTTATAGATGATGATAAAATTTTAGAAATTTTAAGCGAAAAAGCAGCGGTTGAGAAATTTAAAGGGGCGAAAATTTGTGACTTTGGTGATAGCGTGATCGCCCCAGCCTTTATAAACTCGCACGTTCATTTAGAGTTTAGCTCAAACGTCAGTACACTAAAATATGGCGACTTTATAAAATGGCTTGGCTCTATCGTCGATAAAGGCGGCGAGCTAGCCAAAATGGACGCCAAAAAAGCGATGAATGAAGCTATAAATTCGATGCTAAAAAGTGGAGTTTGCACCGTTGGTGAGATTTCTAGTTTTGGCTCTGAGCTTGAAATTTTAGCCGCTAGCCCTTTAAAAGTCGTACTTTTTAGTGAAATTTTGGGCTCAGGTGAGCAGATGACTCACCAAAATTTGCAAAATTTCTTAGCTAAATTTGAAAAAACAAAGGGCTATAAAAGCCAAAATTTCACCCCAGCTATCTCGCTACACTCGCCCTACTCTGTGCATCCAAAGCTAGCCAAAGCCGCCCTTGAGATAGCCAAAAAAGATGATCTTCTTGTTAGCACGCACTTTTTAGAAAGCAATGCCGAAAAGCAGTGGTTAGAGCGTGGTACTGGCGGCTTCAAAAAGCATCTTTTAAGATTTAACCCAGATCCAAAGCCGATGTATGACGTAAAGAGCTATTTTGCGATGTTTCGTGAGATAAATACTCTCTTTACGCACTGCGTTTATGTGAGCGATTTTGCTAAATTTAAGCCTCATCACAGCGTGACACACTGCGCGGTTTCAAACAGGTTGCTTGGCAAAAAGGCGCTAAATTTAAAAGAAATTTTTAAAAACAACGTTAGCCTAAACATCGGCACAGACGGCCTTAGCTCAAATATCAGCCTAAATTTCTGGCATGAGCTAAGAGCCGCCCTATTTACCCACGCTAGCCTTGATCTAAATGAGCTTGCCACCAGGCTTTTTGTCGCTGCAACGCATGGGGGCGCAAAGGCACTTAGGACAAATAACGGTGAGATAAAGGCAGGACGCGCGGCTGATCTTGCCGTCTATAGCGACCTAGAGTGCGATGACAGCGAGCTAATTTTGCAGCTCATACTTCACACAAATGAAGCCAAAAAACTATATATTGGAGGCAAAATTTGCAAATTTTAAGGCTTATTTTTAGAGGAATTTTGGGAATTTTTAAATTTATCAACAACTACTTTAAGGCGCTCATATTTTTACTGATCTTATTTTTCGTATTTGCGCCAGATGGTAAGATGAAAGAGCCAAATTTAGCCCGCATCGACATCACAGGCACGATAATGGACACAAGCGAAATTTTAGATGCGCTCGAAAAAGCAAGGCTGGATAACAACATCAAAGGCGTGCTGCTCTACATCGACAGCCCAGGCGGTGCGCTAAGTCCAAGCATGGAGCTAGCTATGGCGGTTAAGCGACTAAAAGAGAGTAAAAAAGTACTCGCATACGCAGCTGGCAACATGGCAAGCGGCAGCTACTACGCTGGCGTAAATGCTGGTACTATCATTGCAAACCCAGGTGCTTTCATAGGCTCCATTGGCGTCATCATGCAAGGGGCAAACATCGAAAATTTAGCCAAAAATTTAGGCGTGAGTGAGCAGGTGGTGAAGGCTGGCGAGTTTAAAGAGGCTGGCACATTTATGAGGAGCTGGAGCAAGCAGGAGCGTGAGAGCTTGCAAGAGCTCGTAAATGACGCTTATATGCTCTTTGTAAGTGACGTGGCGGAGGCTAGAAATTTAGATATCAAGAAAAAAGATGAGTGGGCAAACGCAAGGGTCTTTTTGGCACACAACGCCCTAAAGATAGGGCTAATTGACAGCCTTGGTAGCTACATAGATGCTCAAAACGAGCTAGCTAAAATGAGCCTCGTAGATGAGCCAGTTTGGCAAGAAAAACCGCAGATCGAAAAGATAATGGAGAAATTTACAAAGCAAGGCATAAACTCGCTTTTTAATGCATTTTTTGAGACAAAGCTTAGATAATTTTTCCAAATTTTATAAATTTAAGCATCAAGCAATAGGTTAAAGGAGTTTTAAATAAATTCTTTTAGCCAAGTCAAATGCTAAAATTTTGCAATATTTTTTAGCTTAAACTCATAAAGTAGATTTTGGATTTTGTCTGCTGATTTTATATCTAAACCAAGATCATTTGCCAAAATTTTGTAATAAATTTGCGGGCTATCTTTTAGATTAATTGGCGGTGATTTTGAGCTTTTTGAGAGCTTTTTGCCATCTTTTAAAAGTAGCTTATGATGAATAAAATTAGCATTATAAAAGTTAAGATTTAGCCTTTTTGCAAGGTATCTTTGAGCTAGCGTGCAAGCCTTTAGATCCTCGCCTCTAACAACCAAATTTACGCCCATATCTTCATCATCTATCACACTTGCAAAGTTGTAAGCCGGAGTAAAATCTTTTTTGTAAATCACAAAATCGCCCATTTGCTCTGCCACAAGCTTACCAAGAGGATCACTCTCATCAACGCTTAGTCTAATGGCGGTCTTGTCTTTTATAAATTTTAGATTTTTATTTTTACAAATTTTAGTGTAAATGCCGTTTTTATAGGCATTTTTTGTAGTCCTTGAACATTCGCAGATATAAATTTCATTAAGCTTTTTTAGCACATTTTCATATCTTTGCGATCTCATCTTAAAGCTAAAATTACGCTCAAAGTCACTTACACTAATTGGACCTTTGTCGTAATCAATTTCCAAAAAATCTAAAACATTAAAGATATTTTGAACAAATTCTTGCCGGTATCTACTAAGATCATAATCATCAATACGTAAGTACAAAACGCCACTTGCCGAACGTGTCAAAAGATAAGTCAGGATGAAATTATAAGCATTGCCAGCATGCAAAAATCCGCTAGGCGTAGGAGCTATGCGGGATGCTATGCCACCATTTGGTGGCAAATAGTCATTAATCCCTTGGTCTGGCCTCATTTACCCTTAAAGTACGTCCGCCTAGTTCTTTTTCATTTAGTGCGTCTATAGCTTTTTGTCCCTCATTTGCATCGTCCATTTCAACAAAGCCAAAGCCTTTTGAGCGATCAGTTTCTCTATCTTTTACTATTTTTGCTCGCCTTACTTCACCAAATTGTGCAAAGGCTTCCTTTAATTCTGCCTCTGTCGTCCTATACGACAAATTTCCTACATAAATATTCACAGGAGTGTTCCTTAAAAAAATTACCGATTTATTCGGTTAGTGTGATAATAGCTAATTTTCGTCAAAAAGATGTAAAAAATCAAAAAATTTATTACACTTTTCTGAAAAATATTCTTAAAAGCTACAAACTCGTATACATAGAGTTTTTATAACTATCACTAAACAAAATTTAATCTTAAGTTTAAAAAGAATAATTAAATAAAAAACTATTTTATCTTTATAAGATATTTATAAAGTAAATCATTCTTTACTTTAAGATACGCTTCATCGCCAAGTAAATTTTTAACTATAAAAAGTGCAAATTCCATTGAAAAAGCAGGACCTTTTGCTGTAATAATATTTTGATCCCTCAATACACTCTTGCCATTATCATAACCCCTTTTATCACTTCTTACATTTTCTTCAAATCCTGGATAACAAACAAAATGATCTTTTAGCACACCAGCACTCTCAAGCACCATAGGAGCAGCACAAATGGCACAAATAAGCTTATTGCTTTTATCAAAATTTTGCAAGATTGCTTTGAGCCTTGTATCGTTTGCTAGATTGCTAGCTCCTGGAAGTCCGCCAGGAAGGACGATCGCATCGTAGTCTAGCTCTTTCATCTCGCGAAGTGTCACATCAGCTTTTACGCATATATTGTGACATCCTTTGATGTTTACGTCATTTAGCCCAACAATAGAAGCTATCGCTCCAGCTCTACGTAAAACATCAACAGAAGTTAGTGCTTCTATCTCCTCAAATCCTTCAGCTAAAATCACAGCAACTTTTTTCATAAATTTATCCTTTAAAATAATATGTTTTATTTGTTAAGTAAAATTCTATATAATGTTGGCTTATTTCACAAGAAAGGACAGAGCATGCAAGTAAAAATTATTTACTGCAACTCTTGAAACTATCGTCCGGTAGCTTCTCGTGTAGAAGATGAAATAAAAGCGAACTTTAGTGATGCAAGAGTCGAAAAGGTTATAGGTGATGGTGGAAATTTCATCGTCGAGGTTGATGGAGATGTTATATTTTCTAAGAAAGATCGCATCGGAAATGATGAAGCGAGATTTCCTCACGGTGAAGAGATCACAACTCTTATAAACAAATATCTCAAAGAAAAGTCGGCTTAATGCTAGCTACCGAGACGGGATACCGTCTCGTTTTTCCCCTGTTTTTGACTTACGGTTCTACTATCCTAATATAAAAATTTTATAGTTAAAACATTTGCTTATCTCGTTAAGAATTTTCATTATCTTATATATTTTTTTGATTTTTGAAGATTTTACGAGCTGATATTTGGATTTTTATAAAATATAAAAATTTTGTGTATTCTATGCTAGTGCTACTTGAAATTTTACAATATACGAAATGAAGTTTTTTTGCTAAAGCCAATACTTTTTAAATAGTGACTTTAGCTAAGAATTAGGCTTACTAAACGTAAATTTAGTAAGAAAGATTAAACTGCTTTATTTATTCGCACGCTCGATATACTCGCCACGAACAGTATCTACACGGATAACCTCGCCCTCAAGTACGTGAAATGGTATCTGAACTACCGCACCACTCTCAAGAGTAGCTGGCTTTTTACCACCTTGCGTATCACCCTTGAAATTTGGTGGAGTCTCAACTATCTTTAGCTCAACTACTTGTGGCACTTCAACGCCGATTGCATTGCCATTGTGAAATAAAATTTCAACCATCATGCCATCGATCATCCATTTTTTAACATCACCCACATCCTCATCGCTAATAGCAACTTGCTCATAAGTAACCGTATCCATAAACTGACAATATTCACCATCGTCATAAAGATACTGCATCTCTTTTTCTTCAAGATGTGGTTGCTCGCATTTATCGCCTGCGTGAAAAGTCTTTTCAAGCACTTTTCCATCGATAAAAGATTTAATTTTTGCACGAACAAAAGCTGCACCTTTACCCGGTTTAACGTGTTGATATTCTACGATTTTATAAGGAACGCCGTCGATCTCGATCTTTAGTCCCTTTTTTAGATCGCCCATTGAATATGAAGCCATTTTTTATCCTTTCAAAATTTTATATAACTGCGTATTGAGCCCAAACGCAAGCTTCAAGTGCGTTTAGCCTCTCTAACGTTTCTGCTTTTATATGTTCATCAACCAAGATGACGGCAAGTGCCATATTGTGATCATCTCTACCAAGGCGGAAGTCTGCGATATTAATCTTTTCATCAGCTAAAATTTTACTAATCTGAGCGATAACGCCTGGCACGTCATGATTTTTAAAGATGATCATCTTACCTTTTGGTTTAAAGTCAGTCTTAAAACCATTTATCGTTACGATGCGTTGCTGATTTTCACCAAATACCGTTCCACCAACGGTTACAATGCCATTTTCAGTAGTTAAGCGAACTGTGATTTTATTTTTAAAAATACTATCTCCGCCAAGGCTAGTTTCAGTCACTATTCCTTTTTCATCGCATAAAAATTTAGCATTTACATAATTTATCGCATCACCAAGACTCTCTTTTAAGGCGCCCACGATTGCAAATGTTAGCATTGAATTTGCATATTCGCTAATCTGCCCATGAGTCTCTATGCGGATAGCCTTGATCGCGCTTTTATTGATCTGTGCAGCAAGAAATGCCATCTTGCTTGTAAGATCGATATAAGGCTCAACAAATGGCGGTAGATCTTCTGTTTTTATAGGTAAATTTAACGCATTTGGATAGCTTATACCACGAGCTGCTAAAATAGCTTGCTCGACTGCCTCAACTGCGATATTTCGCTGTGATTCAAGCGTATTTGCTCCAAGGTGTGGGGTGACACTTACATTATTTAGATCAAGAAGTGGATGATCAGTCGCTGGTTCTTTTGTAAAAACATCAATACCGGCAAATGCTATCTTGCCACTTTTTAGTCCTTCATAAAGTGCTTCTTCGTTATAAAGACCACCTCTAGCGCAGTTTATAAGTCTTACGCCATCTTTCATTTTTGCGATCTCTTTGGCGCCGATCATATCAGTTGTCTCTTTAGTCTTTGGTGTATGTATCGTGATAAAATCACATGCTAAAATATCATCAAAATTTTTAGTATAAGTACCGCCCATGTCGATAACTTTAGATGGGTCAATATATGGATCATAAGCGATGATCTCCATACCAAAAGCTTTTGCACGAACAGCTACTCTCGAGCCAATATTTCCAAAGCCGATCACGCCAAGCTTTTTCTTAAAAAGCTCAACCCCATACCACTTCTCGCGTTTCCAAATTCTATCTAGTTTTAGATCGTTGTGAGCGTATTCAAGAGATCTAGCTGAAGCTAGCATATGCGCCATTGTTAGCTCAACCGCGGCAATAGTGTTTGCAGTTGGAACGTTCATAGCTATTATGCCACGCCTTGAGCATCCTTCTATATCGACATTATCTACACCAACACCAGCTCTAACGATAGCTTTTAGTTTTTTACCAGCGTTTAAAAAGGCCTCGTTTACTTCAGTTGAGCTTCTTGTTATAGCAACATCAGCCTCGCCTAAAATTTTTAAAAGTTCATCTTTGGGCGTATTAACTGCGTCTATTACGTTTATATCTTGCTCTTTCTTTAAAAGTTCAAAACCTACTGGATGTATCGCATCGCAAACAATGATAGTCTTCATAATTTTACCTCTCTCACACTTGAGTGGATATCATAAACTCTTAGTTCTAAAATGATATTTTGTAGAAGCTTAGAGTCTTGAGTATTTAAAAATATCTGGCTTTTTGCACCATCTTTTACAACAGTAAAATCAACCTCACTTTTTCTTAAAGTCTGCATCAAACAAAACATTGAATAGATATCGTTTTTATCTATCAAAAGCTCATATGCAGTAATCTTTGGTTTTTCTATTTTGGGTCGGTTGTATTCTATAAAAATTTCATTTACAGGCAGCACATAATCTCTTTTTCTAATAGTTGCTAGCTCACTCATCCAGTTAATATTGCTGGTCGTGCTTTTGGTTAAATTTTGCTCATTTGTGATATTTTCTTCATGTATCTGGCTGAAATTTACACTTGCAAATTTAACAAGAGAAATTCCAACCAAACCCAATATTACAAATAGCAGGACAACTACTAATAAAAGTACGCGTCTGCCCATTTAAACTAAAGTAATTGTTCTTTTATAATATCGCCGAGTGTTACTTTATCATCATTATCATTGATCTCATTTAACACTTCACGCTCTTTTTGTTTTGCTAAACGACGTATGCTTAGGCGAATTCTATTTTTCTTCTCATCGATAAATGCGATAGCTGCTTCAATCTCATCACCGATCTTAAGTGTGCTAACATCTACACTACCTAGATCTTCTTTGCGGATCAGCGCATCAACGTTATTACCAAGCTCTACAAACACGCCAAAGTCTTTAATATCGCGAATTGTTCCTTTTACGATATCGCCTACATTAAATTTATCAGCAAATGCTTGAACTGGACTTTGTTTTAGATCTTTTAGGCTGAGTGAAACTTTTTGTTCAGCGCTATCGATTTTGATGATTTTTACTTCAAGCTCGTCACCAGCTTTAAACATGTCTTTGCATTTATCGTTTCTATCCCAAGATGCGTCTTCGTTATGCAACAAGCCTTCAACGCAACCCACTCTAACAAATGCACCAAAATTTGTAATAGTTGTCACAACGCCTTTTACTACGTCACCCTCTTTGTGTTTTGCCTTAAATTCATCAAATGGCTTTGGAAGTAAATTTTTAAGGCTCACTCTTAGACGATGTCCTTTAGCATCTATCTCAATAACCTCAACATCAATCTCTTGGCCTTCATTGATGTGATCTTTTGGATTTTTGATATTTTTGTCCCATGAAATTTCAGATATATGTAAAAATCCTTCAATATCATTTCCAAGATCAACAAATGCGCCATAAGGCTCGATATTACTAACTGTAACTTTGATAGTGTCACCAACCTCTAGTCCATCATTTATGATCTCTTCCCAAGGATCTGGAGTAGCTGCCTTGATAGATAAAGACAAGTGGCGTTTTTCGTTGTCATAGCTGATAACTTTAACCAAAACTTTATCGCCTTCTTTATATAGTGAGCTAGGATTTACTGGACCCTTATAGCTTATCTCACTATAATGCACAAGTCCATCGACTCCGCCAACATCAACAAACATGCCATAAGTTGTGATTTTTTTAACTGTACCCTCTATAACGCTATCGTTTTCTACTATGCTCGATAGAGCTTCTTTACGTTTTTTGCGATCATCATCTAAAATTTTCTTTCTAGAGACAACGATGCTATTTTCTTCTTTATCAATTTTTATAACTCTTACTTTATATGTTTTACCAATTACTCCTTCAGCGTTTTTAAATCCGCTGTGCGTTCTTGGTAAGAAAAATTCTACGCCATTTGCGTCTTGAGTGATAAAACCACCTTTATTTTTTCCAACTACTTTTACGTCGATTTCGCCAGAATTTTCAGGATCGTAAGCTTCGATGAAAGCTTTAACTTTCTCTTTTCTAAGTGCTTTTTTGTGCGACACTATAGGTCTTCCATTTCTTGATCCAGTTATTACAACTTTGATCGTATCGCCAACTTTATGCGTCAGGTTGCCGTTTGCATCAGTGATCTCAGAAACATTTAAAATGCCTTCTGACTTCTTGCCAACATCGATTAAAACCTCATCGCCATTGATACTGACGATCTTTGCGTCACTATCTTCTTCAGTCTTTTTAAAAGACTCCTCTAACATCGCAGCAAAATCGATATCTTCGATATCTTCGTCTTTTGCTTTTCCTAATTGAACACTTTTGTTCACAGCCATCTTGATCCTTTAAATTTTATTATGCCAGTAGAGGCAAATTGGCTTATTATAGTTAATTGTGGCTTTAGCTAGGATAAATTTTATACTTTTTTGATTCTGTCAACGACTTTTTGTATGATCCAGTCAGGCGTACTTGCACCAGCACTTATGCCACACAAATTTTTACCATCAAACCATGATTTTTCAAGCTCTTCTTCGCTTTCTATCAGGTAGCTATCTTCGCAGAAATTTTTAGATATTAGATAGAGTTGTTTTGTATTTGAGCTATTTTTTCCGCCGATTATTATCATCACATCAGCCCTTTTTGCTAAATTTTTAGCAGCCTCTTGGTTTTCAAATGTTGCGTTGCAGATAGTGTTAAAAACACGCACCTCTTTTACGTGAAGCATAAGGTAGTTTGCGATTTGCATAAATTTCTCAACTTTTCTAGTCGTTTGACTAACAAGAGCGACCTTTTGCTTAAATTTAATGCCATCTAGCTCGCTCTCTTCAAGTACGACGTAGACGTTACCCTTAGCGTATGACTTCACACCTTTTACCTCAGGGTGGTGCATGTCGCCATAGATCACCACATCATAGCCCTCTTCACTCATTTTTTCACAAATTTGTTGCGGCTTTGTCACAAATGGGCAAGTTGCATCGATCACTTTTATATCGGTTTTTTTTAGCTCCGCAAGGTCATTTTTAGTAATACCATGAGTGCGGATGATAGCCTTTTTCTCATCTTTTAGCTCGTTTATGCCATCAAGCGTCTTTACATTGTAGTTTTTTTCAAGCCTGTTTATCTCTTCATTGTTATGAATGAGGGGCCCAATGGTTGCAGCATCTCCTGCATTTTCAGCAATCTTTATCGCCCTTTTTACACCAAAGCAAAATCCATAACTACTAGCAAGCTCAATCTTCAACTCTAACTCCCATTTTCTTTAAAATTTCAGCAAAATTTGGAAATGAAGTGGCGATAAATTCGCTCTTTTCTATCTGCATGCCGCACTTTAGTCCAAGCACAGCAAAACTCATCGCAATCCTATGATCTCCGTAGCTATCTATCGTGGCAAATTTAGCCTCAGAGCCATTTATGATAAAGCCATCTTCAAGCTCGCTAGCATCAACGCCGCACTGCTTTAATGCATTTATCGTGACAGCTATCCTATCGCTCTCTTTTACACGAAGCTCTTTGGCATTTGTCAGCTTGCTTTGGCCTTTGGCGCAGGCAAATGCGATGGCTAAAGCTGGAGCTTCGTCAATGAGCCACGAGATATTTTCGCTAACCTCTACACCTTTTAAATCTGGTGAGTACTTGACATCGATATCGCCGATATCTTCATATTTGCTTGAAGTTTTGTGAAATTTTATCTCAGCTCCCATTTTTTCTAGAATTTTATAAGCTTCGATCCGAGTTTTATTTAACAAGATATTTTTTAAAATGATATGCGAATTTGGGATAATTAGAGCTGCGACCGCAAAGAAAAATGCTGAACTTGGATCATTTGGCACGTCTATATCAAGTGGCGCAAGTGGGGCTTTCATCGGCTCTAGCTTAATCTCTAGGCCGTCACGCTTTATATCAGCTCCCATGCCAGCAAGCATGCGCTCAGTATGATCTCTGCTTAGCTCTGGTTCACTAAATTTGCAACCATTTGAGTAAAGAGCCGCTAATAAAAGCGCACTTTTTACCTGAGCTGAGGCGATCTTGCTATCAAAACTAAATCTTTCAAATTTAGTCCCTCTTATGCAAAGAGGAGCATTGTTTGCGTTATTTGCACCATCTATCTTTGCACCCATATCGCTTAGAGGCTTTGCTATCCTTGCCATCGGGCGAGAATTTAAATATTTATCGCCACTTAGCACGAAAAAGCCGTCCTGCGCGGCTAGTAGCCCCATAAAAAGCCTCATCGCCGTGCCAGAGTTGCCACACTCTAAAATTTCATTTGGCTCTTTTATCTTTTGTGGCGGAGTGATCGTTATCTCAGCTCCGTTATCTTCGATCTTTGCGCCAAGGAGCTCGACTATTTTTAAGGTATTTAGCGTGTCGCCTGCTCTTAGATAGTTTCTAACGCGAGATGGCTTGTCGCTTAAAAGCGAAAACATCGCGCATCTATGCGAGATAGACTTGTCGGCTGCGATGTCATCGATAGTTAAATTTAGACTTTTTTCTAGTGGATAAATTCTCATCTTATTCCGATATTTAGTTTATCTTTTAGCTCGCTTAAAATTTTATCCATAAGTGCGTTTATATCGTCATCTTCAAGCGTTTTTTCCATATCTTGGAATATAAATTTGAGGCTAAGACTGATCGAGCCATTTAGCTTCGCATCTTTATAAATATCAACTGGTAAAAATTCTTTTAGCTCTTTTAAATTTAGCCCTCTTATGCACTCATAAATTCGTCCAGCCTCGAAATTTTCAGGCACGATGAGACTAAGATCCCTTGTTGTACTTTGAAATTTTGAGTAAGGCACTGCTAAGATCGGCTCAAATTTAAGCTTTGCAAAATCAATCTCACAAACATAAGTTTTAGGCAGATCCCTTTTTGCTTCTACTCTTGCATCGACTCTGCCGATATAGCCGATCTTTTCGCCATTTTGATAGATATATGCCTGCTCGTATGGGCTAAGATACGATAGTTCGCGGCAAGGTTTTAGCTCAAATTTACCTATGACATTTTGCACCATCGCTGCAAATGCATAGAAATTTGCCTCCTCGCCTTTTGCGCCGTTTATCAGCGTAGGCTCTTTCAAAAGTCCAGACACAACAAAGCCTAAATTTAAGCCCTGATTTGCATTTTCATCAAAAATTTCTCCAAGCTCAAATAATCTAACTGAGCGTTTTGAGTTTTTGATATTTTTCTCGCTTGAGCTTAGAAGGTGATTAACAAGTGTCGGTCTAAGCGTGTTTAGCTCGTTGTTTATAGGATTTAGTATCTTGACTTTGCATGGCTTAAAATTTAGCTCGCTAAGCTCATCCTCACTATCAAAGACATAGTGTACGCTTTCAAAAAAGCCATTATCAGCTGCTCTACGCCTTAAATTTAGGGCGTTTTTATAGTCAAAATATGTCTTATTTAGCCTATTTTTCTCAGAGAAATTTAGTGGTTTTGAGGCGATATTGTCTATGCCTACTATCCTTACGATCTCCTCGCAAACATCGTGAGAATTTACTATATCATGGCGAAATAACGGCACTTTTACGTTAAAGCTTTCTTGCTCAACATTTACTGCGATCTCAAAACCAAGTTTCTTTAAAATTTTAACGACGTCATTTCTAGCTATATCTTGACCGATCATATTTTTAAGCTCAAAAAGAGAGATGCTTAGTGTTATAGGCTCGGTGTTTAAAAGCGACTGCTGTGAGCCAGCAAAGAGATTTAGAGTATCTTTAAAATTAGCAAGCCTTTTAAATAAATAATCCGCACCATAAGCCAAATTTGGCTCACTGCCACGACTTGAGCGATAAATTTGATCACCCTTTGGTAAATTTTTATTTTCAAAAATAGCTTTTGAAACTACATCTGGCTTTACGTAGCTAGCTTCTACTAAGATCACTTTTGACTTCTCATCTACTCTTGCTACGTCACTTTGGTAAATTCCAGCAATGCCTAAATTTTTATCACCGCAATAAACGACACATTCGCCATTTTCGCCATTTTTTATATCAAAAACAGCCTTTTCGCCTTCACTTACAAGTTTAGCGTGATCATAAGCCCTAAATAAAACACCCGTGCAAAATGTCGCGTATTCAAGCAGTCTCTCAACTAAATTTGTCTTTTGGCACTCTATTAATGCTAGACGCATGCGAGTTATTAGATTTTCATATAGTCCCTCTTTTAGCTCAAAAGCCTTATATAAAAATGACCCATTTACTTTATCCTCTGCTCGCACAGAAGCTATTCTGCCAATACCTAGTAAATTTTCGCTTTCATCGTCTTCGTGGCTATCTTTCATATTTAGATCAAGCGCTGCACAAATTTCTCTTGCGATGCCATGTAAATTTTGGCAATCGCCTCTGTTTGCTGTGACATCAACTTCGATTACCGTATCTTTAAATACCTCAAATTCGCTAAGGCTTGTACCAAGTTTTAGCTTGCCGATGCTCTCATCAAGCGGTAAAATTCCATCGTTTACCTTTGGAAGTCCCAGCTCACTTGAAGAGCAGATCATACCACTTGACTCGATACCTCTTAGCTTTGCTTTTTTTATCTCAAGACTATTTGGCATAGTCGTGCCAATAAGTGCAACTGGCACAAACTGGCCAGCTTCAACATTTTTAGCCCCACACACGATCTGAAGCGTCTCTCCACCAACATCCACTTGACAAATGCTTAGTTTATCGGCATCTGGGTGCTTTTCTCTACTTTTTATGTAGCCAACCACGATACTCTTTGGTAAATTTATCTCTTTATAACTATCAACCTCTAGCCCGATAGAATTTAATGTCTTTGAAAGTGTCTCGCCGCTAACGTCGCTAAGGTCGATCCACTCGTTTAACCAATGCTTTGAAATTATCATTTAAACTGCTCCAACAATCTTAAATCTCCCTCAAAAAGCGACCTTAGATCAGGCACTCTATGAAGCAACATTGCAAATCTCTCAACCCCAAGGCCAAAGGCGTATCCACTTACATTTTTATAGCCAACCGCCTTAAATACATTTGGATCAACGACGCCACATCCAAGCACCTCAAGCCAAGTAGTCTGCTTGCACACCCTGCAACCCTTGCCATGGCAAAATATACAACTAATATCAACCTCTGCGCTAGGCTCCGTAAATGGAAAGAAGCTAGGGCGAAAACGCACTTCAACGTCGCCAAACATATGCTTTAAAAAGCCCTCAAGCATTGATTTTAAATTTGCAAAGCTAACTTTCTCAGCATCCTCCACCACAAGGGCCTCGATCTGGTGAAACATCGGTGTATGCGTTAAGTCCATATCACGTCTAAAGACGGTGCCTGGCGCTATCATGCGAATAGGCGGCTTTTGATTTAGCATAGTTCGCACCTGAACTGGGCTCGTATGCGTCCTTAAAAGTCTAAAATCATCTAGATAAAATGTATCTTGCATATCCCTTGCTGGGTGATATTTTGGTAAATTTAGCGCCTCAAAGTTGTGAAAATCATCTTCTATAAGTGGTCCGGTTTCAAGTGAGAAATTTAGCGCTAAAAAGTATTCAATTATCTTATCCATCGTAGCCATAACAGGGTGCAGCGCTCCACTAGCAACAGGCTCGTTAAATAGCGTGATATCAGCAGCCTCTTTTTTCATCTTGTTATCTATCTCTTGCTCGCTAAGCTCAGCCTTTTTAGCTTCTATTAGCGCGCCAAGCTCATCTCTTTGCTTGTTTAGATTTGCTGCAAAATCCTTTTTTTCATCCTCACTAAGCTCTTTTAGCTTTGCAAAACCTTGCGCCAAGATGCCCTTTTTGCCAAAAATTTCTACCCTGACCTTCTCAAGATCGTCAAGCGTTGAAATTTCATTTTTGATTTTATTAACGAAATCTTGCAATTTTTTACCTTTATAAATTTTTGAGTCGATTTTATAGAAAAAGAGTTAAAATCAAGATAAAGAGCGCGAAATTTAAGCACACTTTGATATAATTTTGCAAAATTTCAAAGGAGCTAAAATGACCATATTTGAAAAGATCGTAGCTGGTGAAATCCCTTGCAACAAAGTGCTTGAAAGCGAGAAATTTCTAGCTTTTAACGATATAAATCCAAAAGCACCGATCCACATCCTAATCATCCCAAAAAAACACTATAAAAATTTCCAAGAGATGGATCCAATTTTAATGGGAGAGATGACAAAATTTATCCAAGAAGTGGCGACCTTAATGGGCGTTGATAAGAGCGGATACCGCCTTATAACAAACTGCGGTGAAAACGGCGGTCAAGAGGTTATGCATCTGCATTTTCACCTGCTTGGCGGAGCTAAGCTTGGCTGGAGCGAAGGCGTAGCTGATCCACAAAGCACATTTTAATAACTTCTAAATTTTAGACTCAAATCTTGAGTCTAAAATTTTATTTTCTTGCAGACTTAATAGCTTCAAGCAACTCTTCAAAACCCACTTTACTTGAGTTTTCAACATCTTTTAATATTTCAACGCCAGGTAGATTTCCTTTGTCTTTATCAGCAAAAATAACCATCGCTTTTTCTAGTCCATGATGAACATTTTCATGATGAGCTGCGATACTTGAGAGAATTTTGACATCTTTTACAAGAGTATTTTTCACATCTTTTTCATACCATTTGCCAAACCTACACTCATGAACATCTTGAATCTTATTAAACTCATTTAAAAGTACGCCTCTATATCCGTTTAGCTTCATATTTATATGATCTATTTTTCCATTGCTTACATAGACTTCATTTGTAACATTTAAGGCCTGATTTAGGATATTTTGCGTATTTGCGTTTACGCTAGAGATATTTCCTTCAAATCCACCTAAAATTTTCATAGCATTTGCAGAAATTTTTGAGAAATTCTCACTCATTTCGATCATCGTATTAGCACTTTGCTTAAGGCCATTTATATTTACTTCTACTTCAAGTGTCGCCTTTTGCGTGCGCTCAGCAAGCTTTCTAACCTCATCTGCCACGACAGCAAAACCTCGTCCATGCTCACCAGCACGGGCCGCCTCAATAGCAGCATTTAGAGCTAGCAAATTTGTCTGATCTGAGATATCTTTAATAAGATTTATAATCTCAACAATCGAATTTACGCTTCCATTAAGCGAAGAAGCGTCATTTGAAAGGTCATTGCTCATCTGACTTACTTGCTCGATCGAGTTTAAAATCTCAGCCGTTTGCGACTTGAGTTCGCCTGTCTCTTTGAAAGTCTTTTCATTTAGTCCGTTTATACTTTCAAGCATTTTTAGGTTTTCTTCCATTGTTAATTGCAAGAAATTTATGCCATCTTGATAACTTGAAAGCAATAAATTTACAGCCTCTTGCTTATCCTTGGCTTGCTCTTTTGGCTCGCAAGTTTTAACGTTTTTTAGCTCATTTTTAAGTGCTAAAATTTCAGCCTTTAAAGCTTCATTTTCTCTTTGCAAAGCTTCGTTTTTACTAGAAAGCTCTTTATTCTTGCCATCAAAAAACATTTTTCATCCTTTAAAATTTGTAGATTTTGCGTAATTATAACTCTTTTTTCTTAAGCCAGTAGTCTAAAATTTCTATCTGCTCATCAACGCTTTTATTTGCCGTGCCGCCCTGCGAACAACGTGCCTCTTTTGAAGCATAAAGATCTAAAAATTTAATAGCATTTGCATCTAAATTTTCATCCACACTTTTTAGCTGCTCTTCGTTTAATTCACTCAAATCAAGGCCCAAACTTTCAGCCTTTGCGACAGCTTTACCTGTAATAAAATGTGCTGTTCTAAATGGGATGTTTTTTTCACGCACTAGATAGTCTGCCAAATCAGTAGCACTTAGATGCCCAGTTTTTGTCGCTTTTAGCATGTTTTTTTCGTTAAATTTAGCTGTTTTTATCATCTCATTTAGGATAGTAGCCGAGCTTAAAATGGTTGAGACGCTGTCAAACACACCCTCTTTATCTTCTTGCATATCTTTATTATAAGCAAGTGGTAGACCCTTCATAGTAGTTAGTAAAGCTACCAAATTTCCATTTACGCGTCCAGTTTTACCGCGTATGAGTTCGGCAACATCAGGGTTTTTCTTCTGTGGCATGATTGAGCTGCCTGTGCTATAAGCGTCACTGATGCTTACAAAGCCAAATTCTTGCGAACTCCAAAGTATGAGCTCCTCGCAAAGCCTAGAAGCGTGCGTCATGAAAACGCTAATGTTAAATAAAATCTCAAGCGCAAAGTCGCGGTCACTCACGCTATCCATCGCATTTTGCGTGCAACCTACAAAGCCAAGCTCACTTGCAACGATAGTTCTATCTATCTTATGAGGAGTGCCTGCAAGTGCTGCTGAGCCAAGCGGACTTAGGTTGTTTCGCTCATATGAACTAACAAAACGCTCGAAATCTCTTTTAAACATAAATGCATATGCTAGCAAGTGATAGCTAAAGCTTACTGGCTGAGCGTGCTGAAGGTGCGTGTAGCCTGGCATTAGCGTATCTTTGTGGTTTTTTGCCAAATTTGTAAGCGTGGCGATGAGCTCTTTTATACATGAAGAAATTTCTAAATTTTTCTTCAATACGTAAAATTTAAAATCAAGCGCAACTTGGTCGTTTCTGCTTCTAGCTGTGTGCAGTCTACCTCCAAGCTCGGCGCCGATGATCTGGCTAAGTCGCTTCTCAACTGCCATGTGTATATCTTCATCTTCTAACTTAAACTCAAATTTACCTGCTCTTATCTCAGATAAAACTTCATCAAGTCCCTTTATGATCGCCTCTGACTCATCTTTTTTCAAAATTCCGCAAATTCCAAGCATCTTTGCGTGAGCCTTACTCCCGGCGATATCTTCTTCAAAAAGATTTTTATCAAAATTTATAGAGGCATTAAATTCCTCAAGTAGCTTCGAACTAGCCTCGCTAAATCTACCCTCCCACATCTTTTTGTGTGCGTTTTTCTCTTCTTTCATAGCTTTGCCTTTAATTGGTTTTGCGTGATTTTAACAAAATAGCACTTAACTGGGTATTTTAACTATAAAGTTGCAAAAAAGTTATAAATATAATTTATCTTTAAGGATATAGCAATATAATTCAAAATATAACTTTTTAAAAACTATTTTAATTTTCTATTGAATATAGTTTAAAATAAAAATAATCTATAAGAGGAAGGATGATATGCAAATAGATGCGAATATGAACTCAAACATTTTCTATCATGATGGCTATACATCTATCTCTTCAAATAGCTCAAAAACAAGCATGCTGGTATCTTCTGGCTATGACAAGAAAGATATTGTTAGAAGCAATGAAGTACATGTAGAACAAAGAGAAGATGCTAAAATTTCTCCTATAATTATTAATAAAGCAAGTGCCATACAGTTACAAAAAGACTTAGAAAAATTACAAGATCAAAAGCTAGATATTTCACATCAAATTTCAAGCATCCAAAGCCTAAAAGATCGTAACTCTATGCAAATGCTTCATTACTTAAATTTAGAGCAGTCAGCTATCCAAAATAATATTTTAAGCATTAAAACTCAAATGATAGAAATGGCACAGGCTTAAGACTAAGCCTTACCAATAATAGTTTCTAAAACTAAGCAAAAATCTTCTAAAAAATATCCCATTGATTTATAAAAATTGCTAGTTGCGTCTTTTTGTATATCTTTTGAAAGCTGTTTAGCATAAGGCAAGAAAAATGAGACACTAAAAGCTACAAGAAGCTTCATAGACTCCTTAGATGCTTCACTTTTTAAAATATTTGCTATTAAAATTAGCTGATTTGAGATACTATCAACCTCGCCCATTTTTGGCTGAAAATTTATAGCCTTATAAAATTGAGCTAGATCATCTTTTGCAGAAGAAAAATAGTAACTTGCCTCAAATTTTGACTTTAAAATGACAAAATCGTCACATAAAGCAGCACTGCTTTCATCTTTGATAAATTTTGCATAAAGCTCATTACCTTTTTTATTTGCTTCGCTATTTGTCTGCGTTATCCACGCATTTGTCTTTTTGATACGCATAAAAGATGAAACATCTAAAATGCCACTAAAATTTGTAGCAAGTGCAGCCGCTACAACACTATAAAGTTCTCCAAGTTTCAAATTTTAATCCTTAAGTCGTAGATATCTAAGTCTAAGTGCATTTAAAACGACAGTAACAGAGCTAAAACACATCGCCATTGAGCCATAAACTGGGCTTAAAAGTAGCCCAAAGACAGGGTAGAGCACGCCTGCAGCCACTGGAATACAAATCGCGTTATACATAAACGCCCAAAATAAATTTTCTTTTATGTTTGCCATGGTAGCATTTGCTAGTCTAACTAGTCCGGTCACGCCACGCAAATCATTTTTAACAAGCACGATATCTCCAGCACCTTTTGCTATGTCTGAGCCTGAGTTCATAGCGATACCAACACTTGCCTCTTTAAGCGATGGTGAATCATTTACGCCATCTCCAACAAAGATAACGCCACCGTGATTTGCAAGCTCTTTTATCTCATTAAATTTATCTTCAGGCAACATATTTGCGTGATATTTGCTCACATTTAGCTTCTTGGCGATACTTGCAACTACTTTCTCGTCATCGCCTGAAAGGATCACACTTTGTAAATTTAGACTTGTAAGCTCATTTATAACATCGCTCGCTTCGTCTTTTAGCTCATCACTAAGCGTTAAAAAACCAACAAATTTTTTATTTATAGCACAAAGTATGATGCCACTTCCATCATTTATAGCCTCTTTTATAGCGTTACTTTCATCTAAATTTAAACTAACTTCATTTACCAAAAGCAGCTTTTCGTTTCCGATTATTATATGATTATTCTCATCTTCATAGATGATGCCTTGCCCGACAACATTTTGAAATTTTCCATTTAGCTTTTGTAAATCTATACATTTTTGTTTTGCATATCTAACGATAGCTTTTGAGATGAGATGCTCACTTAAATTTTCAGCAGAAGCGATAAGTGCTAAATCTTGCTCGCTTAAATTTGAGCTTTTGACGCTGATTTGCCCTTTACTAAGTGTGCCAGTTTTGTCAAGTGCTACAAATTTAGCATCTTTTATTAGCTCTAAAACTTCTGGGTTTTTTACTAAAATTCCAGCTTTTGCTCCGCGTGCAAGCGAGCTTACTATTGCTATTGGCGTAGCAAGTCCAAGAGCGCATGGGCATGAGATTATTAAAACGCAGATTGCACAAGAGATCGCATAAGCAAAATTTCCATCAAAAATTATCCAAGCCAAAAACGTAAGCACCGATATCGCTACTACGCTTGGCACAAAGATATTTGCTATCTTATCAGCGAGCCTGCCTATTGGCATTTTTTTCGTACTAGCGTCATTTAGTAAGCTTAAAATTTGAGACAACAAGCTTTCAAACGAGCTTTTTGTCATCTTGACGCTTATGTAGCCATTTGTATTTAATGTACCTGCAAATACATTATCGCCCACCTCTTTATAAACTGGCAGGCTCTCGCCTGTTAGCATCGAAGCATCGATTTCGGCTCCACCTTGAACTATCACACCGTCACATGGAACATTGTAGCCATTCTTTACAACGACGATATCTCCTATTTTTAGCTCATTTACTGGTACTTCTTTGCTTCTTCCATCTGGCATAAGTAAAAATGCAGTTTTTGGAGAAATTTTAAGTAGTCTCTTTAGATAATCCCCTGCTTTTGCCTTCGAACGCTCTTCAAGATACTTGCCAAGAAGCACAAAAGCTATTATCATCGCCACGCCTGAGACATAGATATTTTTTAGATCATTTGGTAAAAATTTTTCAAAAAGCACTACAAAAAGCGAGTATAAAAACGCACTACCGCTTCCAAGAGCGACAAGCACATTCATATCGTAATTTCTATTTTTTACCGCTTCGTAGGCATGAGTAAAAAAGCCTTTGCCGCTAAAAATAAGAACTAAAAATGCCAAAGCTAGCATAGCTAAATTTACTAGCATGCTGTGAGGCGCGAACATCTCAAGTGCCATTATTACGATACTTGCAATAAACGCAAATATAAATTTATTTCTAATATTTCTAATATGAGCTTTTCTTTTTGCTTCAAACTCATCAATATCAGTTGCCACAAAGTAGCCAAGCTTCTTTATCTTTTGCTCTAAAATTTCACGCACACTAGCGTCTTTTAGAACAAACTCGCCGCTTGCGTTTGCAAAATTTACATTTGCTTCAAGTACTCCATCTATCTTTTTAGAAACCTTTTCGATAGCATTTGAGCAGTTTACGCAGCTCATTCCCGCTATATTTAGTTTGACTTTTAAAGACATATCAGAGCTCTTTTATTATGTCAAATCCCAAATCAGCCATTTCAGACTTAAATTTCTCAACATCGCCATCTTTTATATCAAGACTAACTTGTCTTGGCTCTTTGCTAAGATCAACTTCTATCTTGCCAAAGTCATCTTCAAGTGCGTTTTTTATTGTATTTGCGCAGTTTTGGCAGTGGATATTGTTTGCTTCAAATGTTTTCATATTATCTCCTTTATCATATGATCGTATTCATGTAAATTTACAATTTTCTTGACATTAAATTTAAAACCCAAACTCTCGTAAAATTTACGAACTTTTGGCTTATTTGTATCTACTATTAATGAAACCTTTTTATGCCCTAGCTCTTTTGCCTTGACAAACGAATGCCTTATGAGCTCTTTTGCAAGCCCTTGGCCTCTAAAATTTTCATCAACAGCGATACTATCTATATAAAACTCGTCATCAAAACACTCTTTTTCTACCTTGGCATCTTTACCAAGAGCCTTTAGATGTTGTGAAATTTCTCTATCAAGCTGCTCCGCGTCTCCACCAAAGTAAGCACACATAGCAGCGATAATCTCATTATCATGTTTGCAGATATAGACATTTTTATAGCTTAGTCTATTTGTCTCACTTTTGAAAAAAATTTCTAAAATTTCATCACTTTTAATAGGGTCGTCGTAGCCACTTAGCTTGTAGGCGATATCATCCATTGCTAGATTTAGTAGCTTTATGCAGCTTTTTGCATCTTGTTTTTGAGCATTTTGTATCATGTGTGTCATTATAAAACTCTAGCTTAAATTTTTACCAAATATCAAGCTGCGATTTACAAATTAATAACCCCCAATATGCAAACTAAAAATGTTTTAAAAAAGTATAAAATTTTTTTAGTTATAATCCGTAAAAAATTTATTTAAGGATATTTATGGGACGAGCATTTGAGTACCGAAGAGCGGCAAAAGAAGCTAGATGGGATAAGATGAGCAAGGTATTTCCAAAACTTGCAAAAGCTATAACAGTAGCCGCAAAAGATGGTGGTTGTGATCCAGATATGAACCCTAAACTTCGTGCAGCTATCGCAGCGGCAAAAGCTGAAAATATGCCAAAAGATAACATCGACGCAGCTATAAAAAGAGCAAATGGCAAAGATAGCGCCGATATCAAGACTATTTTTTATGACGGCAAAGCAGCTCACGGCGTGCAGATCATCGTTGAGTGTGCGACTGACAATCCAACTAGAACAGTTGCCAATGTTAAAGCGATATTCAGCAAAAATGGTGGAGAAATTTTGCCAAGTGGTAGCCTTAGCTTTATGTTTACAAGAAAGAGCGTTTTTGAGCTTGAAAAGCCAAGCGCAGACATCGAAGAGATCGAACTTGAGCTGATTGATTATGGACTAAGTGATATCGAGGCTGACGATGAGACGCTATTTGTATACGGTGATTATGCAAATTTTGGCACACTTCATGAAGGTATCGAAAAGCTAAATTTAGTGGTTAAAAAAGCTTCACTTCAATACTTACCAAATCAAACCGTGAATCTAAGCGAAGAGCAAATGCTTGAGGTTGAGAGACTTCTTGATAAGCTAGAAGACGATGATGACGTTCAAGCAGTTTATACAAATATCGAATAAAAAGGAAATACATGCGTTTTGATGAATTAAAAGTTTATGACATAAATTTAGATGAGCTTAAAAAAGATAAATTTGCAGTTTTAGAGACAGACAAAGGCGAGATCAGACTTGAACTTTTTGCCGAAGAAGCTCCACAAGCTGTTGCAAATTTTGTCCATTTGATAAAATCAGGCTTTTACAATGGCCTAAATTTTCACAGAGTTATACCAAATTTTGTCATCCAAGGCGGCTGCCCAAATGGCACAGGTACAGGCGGTCCTGGCTGGAGAATAAAATGCGAATGCGATAAGCAAAAGGTAAAACACGAGCGCGGTAGCCTAAGCATGGCTCACGCGGGGCGTGATACTGGCGGATCACAGTTTTTCATCTGTCATAGCAAGCAACCTCATCTTGATGGCGTGCATACAGTCTTTGGAAAATGCGTTGATGAAGAGAGCCTAAAGGTGCTTGACGCTATAAGACAAGGCGATAAGATCATCTCTGCTAAGATCAGAGAAAGCCTATAAAGGGGAAAATTTATGAATAATGCTAAAAAGCAAGGAAATCTTGCTGTAAGATTATTTACCAATCTTGCCTTTTGGGTTGTGATCGGTATTGTTGGTGGCGTTATCGTTGGCATGGTCGCACCTGAGCTTGGTATAGCAAGCAAACCAGGCATTGATTATTTTATAAAAGCACTTAAAATTTTAATTGGCCCTATTATCTTTTTAACGATCGTTTCAGGCATCGTTGGGCTTGAGAGTTTAAAAGATCTTGGGTCTATTGGATTAAAGGCATTTATCTATTTTGAGATAGTTAGCACACTTGCGCTTGCTGTTGGTATCATCTTTGGCGAGACACTTCGTCCAGGACATGGCATGAATCTTGACTACACTCAGCTTGATGCCTCAAGCGTAGCTAAATTTACATCTCAGGCTGCAAATATGGACGCAAATAGCGGGTTTGTAGCACATACGCTTCATCTTTTAAGAGGTGCTGTGCCAGTAGATGACATTTTCCCATACGTACATATACTTGATCCATTTATAAAATCAAACACACTTCAAGTACTTTTCATGGCTATTATCGTTGCCATCGTACTTTCACTGCTAGCTCATGATAAAAAACAAGCTTGCCTAAAGCCACTTGAATTTATTCAGCACTATGTCTTAAAACTTCTTAGTTGGCTTATGCTCTTTAGCCCGGTGGCTGCATTTTCAGCTATGGCTTATCTAATCGGTAAATTTGGTATCGGAACGCTTCTTGGCATGATGGAGCTTTTGGTTGTTATGGCACTTGCAAGCTGCTTTTTTATCTTTGTCGTGCTTGGCGTTATTTGCTATTTTGCAAAAATCAATGTCTTTAAATTTATGCGTTTTATTTCAAAAGAGGTATTGGTAGTCTTTGCGACAAGCTCGAGCGAAACAGCTCTTGCGCCACTTATGCAAAAGCTAGAATCAGCTGGTATAAATAGAGGTGCTGTTGGCCTTATCATTCCAACTGGCTACTCATTTAACCTCGACTGCACCAACATCTATCTAAGCCTAAGCGTTATTTTCCTAGCTCAAGCATTTAATATCCCGCTAAGTTTTGAGCATCTAATAAGCATTTTAATCGTGCTAATGATCACAAGTAAAGGCGCAGTTGGCGTTACAGGATCGGGCTTTGTCGTCCTTGCTGGCACATTAAGCGCACTTCCGAGCACTGGCATACCAGTTGTCACCGTAGCTGTGCTACTTGGCGTTGATAAATTTATGTCAGAGATGCGTGCTGTTGGTAATCTCTGCGGTAACGCTGTTGGTTGCATGATCGTATCTATCTGGGATAAAAAAGTCGATATGGATAAATTTAGATACGCACTAGATCATCCTGAGGAATTTCACTTTCACTCATAATATACATTTATAACTATAAGGGTAACTTTGCCCTTATTTTTTCTTTTTACCCTAAATTTATGCGATCTATCTCCTCCTCAAACCTATAAAAATTTTTAGAAAACAACACAATAAACAATATTTGATAACTGGTTCAAGCACAAAAAGAAAAACTATAGGCTAATTGTAATAGGAAAATTTTATTAGTAACTCATATTATTTGTATCTAATATTTTGTTACTTACTAGAATAAATTTACAAATGTAACACTTGAGATTGGAATTTAGAAGAGAGATACTTTAAATTTAGTCATATCAAAAATATCAACCAAAAAGACTAGCCTTGCAAGAAGCTTTGCAAGGCTATACAAATTAAGCTTTTGGACCAGCTTTAGCGTACTCAACGCCCTCTTTTACATCTTCGTAACGTCTAAAATTTTCAACAAACATTTTAGCGAGCTTATCGCGCGAAGCGTTATACTGAGCTGAATCTGCCCATGTGTTTATAGGATTTAGCAGTTTTGTCTCGACACCATCAAGCTCTTTTGGTATAGCAAAGTTAAATTTATCAAAATTTTCAAATTCACATTTTGTGATGCTGCCATCAAGGATCGCATTTATGCAAGCACGAGTTGCTTTTATGCTCATACGCTTGCCAACGCCGTAAGCACCACCGCTCCAGCCTGTATTTACAAGATAGACATTAACGCCGTGTTTATCGATCTTCTCGCCTAGTAGTTTTGCATAAACAGTTGGGTGAAGTGGCATAAATGGCTCGCCAAAGCAAGCACTAAAAGTAGCGACTGGCTCAGTTATACCGCGCTCTGTGCCAGCAACTTTTGCTGTATAGCCACTTAGGAAATAATACATCGCCTGCTCTTTTGTAAGCTTTGCAACTGGGGGAAGCACGCCAAAAGCATCAGCACTTAAAAAGATGATATTTTTTGGATGGCCGGCACTTGAGCTTGGTTCATAGTTGTCGATGTGATAGATCGGATAGCTCACGCGTGTATTTTCAGTCTTTGAGCCATCTTTGTAATCAACCACGCCATTTTCGTCAGCTACAACGTTTTCAAGTAACGCATCACGTCTGATCGCTGCATAAATTTCTGGCTCGCTGCCTGGATCAAGGTTAATACATTTTGCGTAGCAGCCACCCTCAAAGTTAAAGACGCCATCATCATCCCAGCCGTGCTCATCATCGCCTATTAGCTTGCGTTTTGGATCAGTTGAAAGTGTGGTTTTGCCAGTACCTGATAGGCCAAAAAATAGCGCTGTATCGCCCTTTTCGCCTACGTTTGCGGAGCAGTGCATACTTAGTTTGCCCTCAAGTGGCAACCAGTAGTTCATCATAGAAAAAATGCCTTTTTTCATCTCACCGCCATACCATGTGCCACCGATCACAGCGACATTTTCCTCGACATTAAAGATAACAAAGACATCTGAATGTAGCCCATCAGCCTTGTAGTCCTCATTTTTTGTCTTACAAGCGTTATATACTACAAAATCAGGCTCAAATTTAGCTAGCTCTTCCTTGCTTGGACGGATGAACATATTTTTTACAAAATGTGCTTGCCACGCTACTTCAGTGACAAAACGGACTGATTTTTGGCTCTTTTTGCTAGCTCCACAAAATGCGTCTTGGATAAAAATTTCCTTGCCGCTTAGCTGCTCTTTTGCTTTTTTAAGAAGCTTGTCAAAAAGCTCTTTTGTGATAGGCTGATTTATCTTGCCCCAAGCGATATATTTTTGGCTTGGATCTTGTTTTACAAAGTACTTATCTTTTGGGCTTCTTCCAGTAAAAATTCCCGTATCAACCATAAATGTGCCGTTGCTTGAAACCCTGCCCTCGTTGTTTGCCTTTTCAAGCTCAAAAAGCTCGTCGTAGCTTAGATTGTGATTTATCTTTTTGATCTCTTTTAGACCTAGTTCATCTAGTTTATTTATCATGTTGTTTCCTTTTAAAATTTTCATTTCTTTATAAATTCTGACCTAAAAGTCATCAAAATGTTAATCAAATTTCGCTTAACACTATCTTTTTAAAAGTGGCAAATTTATTTAAATTTAGCCACCACTTGATTGTTCGCAACGCTTTGACCTTTGCTAACTTCAATAGAGCCTATGACGCCATCTTTTGGGGCTTTGACCTCTATCTCCATCTTCATTGCTTCAAGCACGACTACAGCTTGCCCTTTTTTGACATGGTCTCCTGCGCTTACTAAAATTTTATGCACAGCGCCCGGCAAGCTTGCAACGATATCATTTTCAGTTGCACCTGCTGCTGCACTTTTGGCATTTTTTACGCTCTTGCCTTCAACTTCAGTGATTGATTTTACTTGAATGCTATCGTTAAAGCCCTCGCTTACTTCGACATTGTAGCGGCTACCATTTACAACGACACTATATCTGCCACTTTGAGTTTGTCTGCCCTCGTTTGTCTTAGCGTTTGGATCTATTTTTCTTACATTTACTTTAGCTTCGCCTTTTAAGAACGCAATACCCTTTTCTTTACAAGCTGCTGCTATAAATATATTTTCTTCGGTAGTTTTTATATTGTTTTGCTTTAGAATTTCTTTTACGTGAGCAAGCGACTTACTCTCATCTTTATCAGCTATATCAACTGCGTGTTTTGTAGTTGGTTTTAAGCCTAGTTGCTCGCTTGCAAGCTTGATGATCTCTTTATCAGGCGTAACTGGGGTTTTACCAAAATAGCCAAGCACCATTTTGCCGTATCCCTCGGCAATCTTCTTCCACTTGCCAAACATCACATTGTTAAATGCTTGTTGGAAGTAAAACTGGCTAACAGGGGTCACTGAAGTGCCGTATCCACCCTTTTGCACGACCTCTCGCATCGCAAGGATGACCTCTGGAAATTTATCTAAGATGTTGTTATCTCTCATCATCTGGGTATTTGCTGTAAGCGCGCCACCAGGCATCGGTGAAAATGGTATGAGTGGGCTTACTTGCACAGCTTCAGGCGGCAAGAAATACTCTTTTAAGCAATCATTCAAAACGCTTTCATATTTTAAAATTTTCTCCACGTCAAGTCCGCCAAGATCGTAGTTTTTGCCTTTTACTGCGTGAAGCATAGTTAAGATATCTGGCTGGCTTGTACCGCCACTTACTGGACTTGCGGCTAGATCTATGCCATCAACGCCGGCTTCAAGCGCTGCAAGATAGCAAGCCACACTTACGCCTGCGGTTTCATGAGTGTGAAGTCTGATATGAGTTTTTTCTGGTAGTAGCTTTCTAGCCATTTTTATGGTTTCATAGACCTTTTGTGGGCTACTTGTGCCACTTGCGTCTTTAAAGCAAACGCTGTGATATGGGATATTTGCATCTAAAATTTCTCTTAAAATTTTCTCATAAAATTTAACATCATGTGCTCCCACACAGCCACTAGGCAGATCCATCATCGTAACTACGACTTCGTGTTTTAGTCCATGATGAGCGATCCTCTCGCCTGAATATTTTAAATTTTCAACGTCATTTAGTGCGTCAAAATTTCTAATGGTGGTGGTTCCGTGTTTTTTGAAAAGCTTTGCGTGAAGGTCGATTAGCTCGCGGCTACCAGTATCAAGTGTGACGGTATTTACGCCCCTGCTTAGGGTTTGAAGATTTGCTTTTGGTCCTACGATGCTTCTAAATTTATCCATCATCGCAAAAGCATCTTCATTTAGGTAAAAATAAAGGCTTTGAAATCTCGCTCCGCCACCAAATTCAAAATGCTCTATGCCAGCCTCTTTGGCTGCTTCAAGCGCGGGCAAAAAATCGTTCATAAGCACTCTAGCGCCATAAACTGACTGAAAGCCATCTCTAAAGGTCGTATCCATAACATCGATAAATTTCTTCGCCATCACCCACCTCATTAATTTTATAAATTTATTTAAAGAATTCATAGAAAATGGCCAAATTGATTAGAAACTCAAATTAGCCATTTTGCTTGTTTTTTGGTATTTTACAACCAAAAACTTTTATATCATTTAAAAAGTGAGAGTAAGAAGTTTAATAATCCGCCGTGGCTCGCATCAAGCATTGGCTTTAATTCCATTAGAAAGACGCAGAAAAATACAAGTACAGCAAGCTGAATAAAAATATAAGGCACAACGCCTTTATAAATAGCAGTCGTTTTTATCTCAGCTGGTGCGACTGATCTTAGGAAAAATAAGCTAAATCCAAATGGCGGCGTCAAAAATGAAGTTTGTAAATTCATAGCAACTAAGATTGCTAGATAAATTGGATTTATACCAAGCTTTGCGGCTATTGGCACCAAGATAGGAAGCACAATATATGAAATTTCAACAAAGTCGATAAAAAAGCCAAGCACAAAGATGACAACCATACTAAAAATGATAAAGCCCCACTTCTCGCCTGGCAAATTTGTCATAAATTTTTCAACAATCTCATCGCCACCAGTGTAACTAAATACCATAGAAAAGGCTGTCGCACCAACAAGTATAGCAAAGACAAGTGCTGTGGTTTTTACGCTTTCTGCCAATGCCTCTTTTATCATAGAAAATGAAAATGTCCTATAAAAAATAGCTAAAATAATGGCTCCAACGCAGCCAAAAGCTGAACTTTCAGTTGGTGTAGCGATACCTGCAAATATAGAACCCAATACACAAATAACAAGTAAAAGCGGTGGAAAGATAGCAATTAGTGCTCTCATGATCTGCTTAAATTTACTAACACCGCTCTCATCTTTTACTACCGGTGCTGTATCTGGTTTCAAATAAGCAACAATCAAAATATAAATGATATAAACTGCTACTAGCGTGAGTCCTGGTATGATGGCTTGATGAAAAAGCTCACCAACTGGCACTGAAAATATATCACCCAAAATAATCAGCACGATAGAAGGTGGAATGATCTGTCCAAGCGTACCAGCGGCACATATAGTGCCACAACCTAGCGCCTGATCGTATTTATACTTTAGCATAACAGGTAGGCTTATTACGCCCATAGCCACGACACTTGCACCAACAACACCAGTTGAAGCTGCAAGAAGTGCTCCAACCAAGATAGTGCTAATAGCAATACCTCCGCGAATTTCTCCAAAAAGCATACCCATACTCTCAAGTAATCTCTCAGCTAGTTTTGACTTTTGGAGAACAACGCCCATAAAGACAAAAAGTGGAACTGCTATAAAAATTCTACTCTCCATGATAGAGAAAATTCTATAAGGCATGAAGTTAAACATATCTTTGAAAACTTCGATGCTTCCAAGTAGCCCATCTCCGTCTCCAATGCTCTCAACAATACTACCAATCATGCCAAATATCATAGAAACCGCACCAAAGGTAAAGGCTACTGGAAAGCCAATGCCTAGCATCAAAAGCGCAGCTATAAACATTATCAAACCAGCCATTATTCCCCCTTGTTAGCTTTTTTGTAAAGATTAAAATTTCTTATAAAAAAGCCAATCGCAAAAAATACAAGTAGATAAAAAGAAAAAGGAATAAGTGCTTTTATGATCCATCTGTGAGTAAGGCCGCCTGGATCCGCACTAGCTTCAGCTGAAGTATAAGCATCACTCACAAATTCAAACGATAAATTTGAAACTAAAAGTGCAAATGGAATTACAAAAATAACAGTTCCTATCATATTTACAAGAGCTTTATTTTTTGGTGAAAATTTAGCATAAAAGATATCAACTCTAACATGTGCATCTTCTTTTAATGCATAGCTCATGCCAAGCAAAAATATTACAGCAAAAAAATGCCACTCAAGCTCCTGAAATGCGACATTTCCATAAGAGAAAAAATATCTTGCCACAACGTTAAAAAAGACGTCTATTATCATCAAAGCCATAATAAGCATGCAAATATAGCCGACTATATCGCCTACCTTATCAAAAAATTTCTCAACTTTTTGCATAAATAACCCTTAAAAAAACAATTTATTTATCATGATGATAAAGACGCAAACTGGCGCCACATATCTTAATAAAAAATACCACGCACTAAATACAAAGTCGCTCATATATGGACTAAATAGCACATAAAGTGCTTCTCTTTTCATAAAATATCCAACGAATATCGCTCCACCAATACCACTAATTGGAAGCAGAACATTTGAAGCGGTAAAGTCAAGAAAATCAAAGAAATTTTTACCAAAGAGCATAAATTTGTCGCCAACATTTTCTATATTTGATAAAAGACATAAAAATCCTAAAACAAAAACACCGGCTCCAACTATGCTAAGAGCTTTTATCCTGCTAATGCCATACTCTCTGATCAAGAAAAATACGAACGGTTCCACGATAGAGATAGCTGAAGTAATACCAGCAAATATAAGTGCAGCAAAAAATGCCACAGCTAAAATTTGACCTATCACACCAAGCTTTGCAAAGAGCGTTGGAAGCGAGATAAAGACAAGTCCTGGTCCTTGAGACGGCTCGGCACCAAATTCAAATATAAATGTAAAGATAACAAGACCCATCATGATGGCTAGGACGATATTTATAAAGACGATACTTAGCGTAGAAGTGGCTAAATTTGTATCATCACTTAGGCTAGCTGAATATGTAATGATCGCTGCCATACCAAGAGATAGTGTCCAAAAAGCAAGCCCAAGAGCAAGCAAGAGCGAGTTAAATGAAATTTTGCTAAAGTCAGGAACAAGTAAAAACTCAGCAGACTTTGTAAAGCCATTCATCGTCATAGAAAAGATAAGCATGATTAAAACCATGATAAATAGGCTTGGCATCATCCAAACATTTAGCTTTTCAATGCCACTTTTCACTCCTTTTGAAAGGATAAAAAAGCAAGCTACAAATGCTATAACAAAATAAAGTGTCTGCTCGCCAAGACCATGTGTAAGAAGCTCGTTAAATATTACTTTTGAACTTTCTATATCGTTTGGAAGACCGGTAAAAGATAGTGTGAAATACTTAAAGACCCAGCCGATGATAACAATATAGTAAGATGAGATTATAGCTGCGGTTACCATAGCTAAAATTCCAACCAGCTGCCATAAATTTTTATTTTTATTCGCCAACTTTCTAAAGGCATTTACACTATCGCTCTCACTAAGTTTGCCGATACTTAGCTCTGCCATAAAGATAGGTATGCCAACTAAAAACGTTATCAAAAGATATAAAATAACAAATGCTGATCCGCCATTTTCACCGACCATATATGGAAATTTCCACGCATTTCCAAGTCCAACAGCTGACCCTGCAACTGCTAAAACATAACCTATTTTAGAAAACTGTTCTTTTGCCATTATGCAATCTCCCTTACTAACACCACAAAAACTAGAACTGGTGCCACAAACCTTATTAAAAAATACCAAATTTTAAAAACAATCTCACCCATATAAGGCAAAAATAGCTCTTTTAAAAGCTCAAATTTCATAAAGTACCCAACAAAAATGGCAAATATAATGCCACCAAGTGGGAGCATAATGTTTGAGCTAAGATAATCAAGCAAATCAAAAAAGCTCTTACCAAAAAATGTAAGTGCTTCTTTAAAATTGCCAATACCGCTTAATGCACATAAAATCCCTAAAACATAAACTACGGCACCGACAATGATAATTGATCTATTTCTACTAAATCCCAAACTTTTATTTAAGAAAAATATAAATGGCTCGACTAGCGAAATAACCGATGTTATACCAGCAAAAAATAAAGATGTAAAAAATGCAAAAGCCAAGAAATTTCCAAGCAAACCAAGCTTTGCAAAAAGCGTTGGAAGCGAGATAAATGCTAACCCTGCACCCCTTGATGGCTCTGAGCCAAATTCATAGGTGAATGTAAAAACTATAAGCCCTATAATTACGCTAATAATTATATTTGCAAAGACTACATAAAGTGATGAAGTAAATAAATTTGTATCATTGCCTAGGCTTGATGAGTAAGTTAAAATGCAGCCAATACCAATACACATCGTAAAAAAAGCTAACCCAAGAGCATTTAAGATAGCGCCTTGATCTATCTTTGAAAAATCAGGCACTAGTAAAAATTTAGCCGCCTCATCAAATCCATTCATACCAAAAGAGTAGCCAAGCATAAGCAAAAGCAAAATAAAAAGTGCTGGAATAAGATATACATTTATACGCTCTATTCCACTTTTTATACCTTTTGTAAGTATAAAAAAGTAGGCAAAAAAAGCGATGCTAAAATATAAAATTTGCTCCTCTATGCCCTTTGAAGTAAAATTTACAAAAAGCGCTTCTGAGCTTGCCATATTTTTTGGAAGCTCACCAAGACTTAAGATAACGTATTTTAAAACCCAGCCGATAATGAGCGTATAAAAAGATGCGATGAATAGCCCTGTCACCATCACAACACCAGCAAATTTCCAAGAATTTGCCCCCTTTGTAGCTAGACTTTTAAATGCTCCAACCGTATCAAGACGAGAAATTTTACCCATCGCCATCTCGGCAAAAAATATGCTAAGCCCAACGACAAAAGCAAAAAATAGATATATAAGTATAAACGCTGAACCACCATTACTACCGACCATATATGGAAATTTCCACGCATTACCAAGGCCAATAGCTGCTCCAATGATAGATAGAACAAAACCAACTTTACTAAATCTATCCATCATTTACCTGCTATTTGATAGATCATGATGGCACAAATTGCAACTGGAACGATGTATCTTAGAGTAAAGTACCAAATTTCAAAAAATACTTTTCCCATAAATTCGCCAAAGAGTAGATATAGGCTCTCTTTTTTAAGTTTATAGCCAACAAAAAAACTAAAAATTATGGCACCTATTGGCATCATTATATTTGAAGTAAGAAAATCAAGTGCATCAAAGACTGGCTTACCAAAAATACTAAAGATATTAGCCGTCTGCGCATAATATGAAAAAATACAAAAAAGGCCTAAAATATAGACAAAAATTCCAATATAAACAAGAGCCATTTTGCGTGAAATTTCAAATTTTCTAACCAAATAATAAGCAAATGGTTCGATCATCGAAACAGCACTTGTAACACCAGCAAATAAAAGTGAAACAAAAAATGCGATGGCCATGACATTGCCAACTATCCCAAGCTTTGCGAAGAGCGTAACAAGTGAGATAAAGATAAGACCCGGGCCACTTGCCGTACTATCAGCTCCATAAGCAAATATAAATGTAAAGACCACAAGCCCCATCATAATGCCTATTAATATGTTTATAAAGATGATAGAAAGCGTTGATTTTATAAGATTTGTCTGCTCTGGTAAATTTGCAGCGTATGTCGGTATGACGCCAACACCCATAGATAGCGAGAAGAACGCGAGTCCAAGAGCTTGCAAAACAACATCTGGCGTGATCGCGCTAAAATTTGGTACAAATAAAAATTTAGCCGCCTTAACAAAACCATCACCCATACTAATTGCATAAAAAAGTATACAAACAAGCAGTATAAAAAGGCCCGGCATAATCCAAATATTTAGCTTCTCAATGCCACTTTTCACACCTTTTGAAACAGCAAAAAATACCATCAAAAAGACCAAGCTAAAGCAAACAATAGCGCTACTTAGATCATTCGATAAAAGCGTATTAAACTGCTGGGCCGCCTCTTCTTGATTGCTCAAAAGTGGCGAAAAACTAAGATAAATATACTTTAATATCCAGCCAATGACAACCATATAAAATGAAGCAATAAGTATCGCTCCTATCATAAAAAAGCCTGAGAAAGACCATATTTTTTTGTGTTTTGGAGCAAGTTTATAAATGGAGCTTACAACGTCACTCTCACCAAGCTTACCAATACTAAGCTCTGCTAAAAACGCTACAAAAGCGATAGCAAACGTGAGAAGTAAATATAAAACTATAAACGCTGAACCGCCATTGTTTCCTACCATTGTTGGAAATTTCCATGCATTACCAAGTCCAACAGCCGATCCTGCCATAGCAAGAACGAAGCCTATTTTTGAAAATTTTTCATTTATCATTGATTACCTGAGATTAAGAATAAATTAATTTTTTCAAAGATAACATAAAAAAACTTTTATTTTTCTAAGCCAAGAATTTTTTATGGGCAATTTAAATTTTTAGTGTTTTTATTTGAAACAAAGTTTTGTTTTTGTAATATTACGGCTCATAAAGTTTAAGTAGGGGACAGATCCGAAAGAGCTTTAAAATTTTAAAGGAGCAACGATGAAAAAGATCGTGTTTTTAATTCTTGGTCTTGCTGCATTTGCATTTGGCGCTGATGGCGAGATGATTAGATCATATTCAGTTATCGCTGGTGGTATTGGTCTTGGCCTTGCAGCCCTTGGTGGCGCTATTGGTATGGGTAATACAGCTGCTGCAACAATTAGCGGAACAGCTAGAAACCCAGGTGTTGGTAGCAAACTTATGACTACAATGTTTATCGCTCTTGCGATGATCGAAGCACAAGTTATCTACGCACTTGTTATTACACTTATCGTTCTTTACGCAAACCCAATGCTTGGCTAAGCGTAAAGCTTAAATTTAGCCCCTCTTTGGGGCTTTACTCTTTTTGCGATCATGGTGGAATTGGTAGACACGCTATCTTGAGGGGGTAGTGCCGCTAGGTGTGCGAGTTCGAGTCTCGCTGATCGCACCATCTAATCTTACACGTCAAAATCCAAAATCTTACAAAATTAAAAAAAGGGGAATTTATGCTAGATAAAAAGCGTGCTTTAAAACAGCTACAAAATGAAGCAGATGATACCGCCATCTATACGTTACTAGAAGCTAGTGAAAAAAATGAAGAAAATAAAAAAATACTTCGTAAATTAATCACTGAGGAAAAACGACATTATGCTTTTTGTCAAAAGATAACAGGCGAGAGCAGAACTGCAAATTTATTCAAAGTCATATTCTATACGATACTTGTTAAAATTTTTGGTACATCTTTTACTTTAAAATTTATGGAGTCACGCGAAGAAGATGCAGAACAATTTTATCTTGGTATTGTTGATGAATATCCTGAAGCTAGAGATATTTATGAAGAAGAAGTAAATCATGAAAACAATTTAATCTCTATGTTAAAAGATATGAAACTAGTCAATGCCGGTGGCATTGTTCTTGGTATGAATGACGCATTAGTTGAGCTAACTGGCACACTAAGTGGTATCGCACTTGCTTTTTCAAATACAAAATCAGTTGGCGCAACAGGCCTTATCATGGGCATTGCAGCTGCTCTTTCCATGGCTGGCTCAGCATATCTTGAGTCAAAAGAAAATCCAAGTGACGAGATCAAACCGCTTACTTATTCGCTCTACACAGGTGGTTCGTACATCATAACAACGGCGTTTTTGATACTTCCATTTTTCATCTTTTCAAGCGGTCTTTACGCTGTCTTGTCAATGTTTTTCTTTGCCTTTGTTGCCATTATCACTTACAACTTTTACATAAGCGTAGCAAAAGAGCTTAAATTTTTGCCAAGAGTGATTGAGATGTGCGTGATAACTTTTGGTGTTGCGATCATTTCATTTGGCATTGGCTTTTTAGTCAAGCACTATTTTGGCTTAGATATTTAATCCAAAATTTCATACCAGGTGTAGCTATCGTCTCCAAAATTTCCACTAAATAGTGGTTTTAAATTTAGATCAAGGCTCAGGTTTTTACCATCCTTAAAATTTGAGCTTTGATAGATAAGCAGCCATTTCACGTTTGCTAACTTGCCATCTTTTGCAAGTTTTAAAAACTCACCAGCACCTTCAAACATACTAAGTCCTGTTAAGCTAAGCTTTTTTTGAATACTAACTTTGCGCCCTGGCACGCTAAAAAGCGGTATAGTTTTATCAAATTTATCACTTCTTGAGTAGATTAAGACATCTGGATTTTTGCCACCACTTACTAGCCTGCTATCAAGCTTTGGGCGATCAACTCGCACTGTGTTGCCGCCGATCACTAGCGTATCTATGATGCTTCTTAGTTTATGGACGTGCGTGCGGCTAAGCTCATTTGTGATGATGCCACCACTTGCTACGCCATTTTTACTAATTGCGATTTTTAAAAAGCTAAAGCCACCATTTTGATAGGCCAAAAATGGTTCAAGCAGCTTATCGCAGCGCTCTTTTAAAACGGCAAATTTAACTTTTATACCAGCGCTTTTAAGCAAATTACTACCGCCACTTGCGATTTTATTTTCATCGTGGCTTCCTATTATCACCTCGCTAAAGCCAAGTTCTTTTAGTAAATTTGCACAAGGTGGCGTTTTACCATGATGAGAGCAAGGCTCAAGAGTGACGTAAGCCTTTACATTTTTTAGTAAATTTGAGTGATTTTTTAGTATAAATTCATAGGTAAATTTTGGCTCTAAAGGCTGATCTTCAAGATCAATAGGCTTTAAATTTAAGAAAAATTTTTCATTATATGCTTTTAGAAATTTATCTTGGAAATTTTTACTTTTCCTGCAAAGCGCAAATAGTATCGCCGTTGGCTCTGCATGTAAATACCCAGCCTTTTCATGAGCCTTGCAAGATAAAATTTTGCCATTTTCATCAAGGATAAGGCATCCAACAGCTGGATTTGGGTAGGTCAGGATCTGAAATTTCCAAGCCTCGTTTAAAGCAAGATCCATGTAAAATTCGTCGTTCATCCATGCCTCTTAAAAAACATACTGGCAAACTCAAGTATGTTTTTCATAAATTTACGATAAGCCGTCGATCTTGCCGTTGGCATCTATCTTCATATTGACAGCAGCTGGCACTTTTGGAAGTCCTGGCATTAGCATGATCTTACCGCAAACTGCGACGATAAAGCCAGCCCCGGTTCTAATGTCAAGGTCTTTTACACTAAATGTAAAGCCCTTTGCTCTGCCCAAAAGCTTCGCATCGTCACTAAATGAATACTGAGTTTTTGCGATACAAACTGGCAAATGGCTCAAATTTAGCTCTTTTATCATCTCAAGCTTTTTAAGAGCAGCCTCCTCAAAGACCACCTCACCAGCTCCGTAAATTTCCTTGGCGACCTTTTCTATTTTAGTTTTCGTATCGTCGCTCATCTCGTATGTGAAATTTATCTTGCTTGGCTTATCGCATGCTTTTAAAACTAGCTCGGCAAGTTCAAGCGCACCTTTGCCACCTTTTAAGAAATTCTCACAAACTGCCACTTCTACACCAAGCTCACGGCAATACTCTTTTACGAAATTTATCTCTTCATCAGTGTCAAAGCCAAATTTATTAAGCGCCACAACTACGTTTTGACCAAATTTACCTTTTAAATTTTCGATGTGTCCGCCAAGATTTTCGATACCTTTTTTAAGTGCATTCATATCTGGTTTTGTGATCTCGTCTTTATTTGCTTCGCCGTTATATTTTAGCGATCTGATCGTGCTTACAAGCACCACAGCGCTTGGTTTGATATCAGCAACCCTGCATTTTATATCTAAAAATTTCTCCGCTCCAAGCTCCGAGCCAAAGCCAGCTTCTGTGATGACGTAGTCAGCTAAATTTAGAGCTGTTTTTGTTGCGATGACTGAGTTGCAGCCGTGTGCGATGTTTGCAAATGGACCACCATGCACGAGCGTAGGTGTGTGTTCTAGTGTTTGAAATAAATTTGGCTTGATCGCATCTTTTAAGAGTATGCAAACAGCGTCTTGGCAGCCTAGATCACGCACGTAGATAGGCTTTTTATCGCTATCGTAAGCGACTATGATGTTTGCCACGCGCTCTTTTAGATCAGAAAGACTTGTTGCTAGACAAAGTACAGCCATGATCTCGCTTGCGGCGGTAATATTAAAGCCATCTTCTCTTGGCACGCCATCCGTTCTGCCACCCTGACCCACAGTGATAAATCTAAGCGCGCGGTCGTTCATATCCATACAGCGCTTCCATAAAATTTTCTCGATTTTTAGTGGGTTTTCTTGATAAAGGCTATTATCTATCATCGCTGAAATGAGGTTATTTGCCGATGTTATCGCGTGAAAATCGCCGGTGAAGTGTAAATTTAGATCCTCCATAGGCGCAAGCTGCGAGTAGCCGCCACCTGCTGCTCCACCCTTTATGCCAAAAACTGGTCCCAAAGATGGCTCGCGAAGTGCTAGGCAGACCTTTTTACCAAGTGAATTTAGTGCGTCAGCTAGACCGATCGACATAGTCGTTTTGCCCTCGCCGTATGGGGTTGGATTGGTAGCGGTGACTAAGATGAGCTTTGAGTTTGACGGCTCAAGCCTTGGAGAAATTTTAGCCTTAAATTTGCCGTAAAGTTCAAGCTCGTCTTCACTTAAGCCTAACTTTGCGGCAACTTTACTGATGTGTTCTAGTTTCGTTTGGTGAGTTATCTCTATGTCGCTTAGCATTTACCACTCCAAATATGTTTTTGCTTTTTTTATCTCACTGATGTTGATCTCAAAGATTCCCTCTTCGTTTTCAACTGCTATGCCCTCTTCGTCTGCTTTTACAAGCCTTCCTGCAAATTTTTCAGTCTCAGTTTGAACTTTTACAAGCTCGCCAACGCTCGCTTTAAAGTGAGATGGCTTGCTAAGCTTTCTCTCAAGGCCAGGCGAGCTAACTTCAAGGTTATAGTCCCCACTAACTGGTGGTGTCACGTCAAAGATAGGCGAGAGCAGACGGCTCACTTTTTCGCAGTCATCAAGGCTCACTCCGCCATTTTTTGTAATATAAACTCTAAAAATAGCCCTACCATTTTCATTTGCGATCTCGCTATCGTAAAGCTCGACACCGCATTCGCGTACTAGTTTGTCTAAATTATCCATTTTTGTTTAAATCCTTTGAAATTTTATCAAACAACTTATCCATATGGTTTTGATACTCTAATCTATCATCAAATTTAAAGTGAAAATTTGGGCATCTATACCAGCCCTCAGCTGCCATACAGTGGTTTTGCAAATGCCTACAAACTCGCTTTAAATGTCCCAAAATATACTCTTGTTCACGCTCATCAAAAGCCATCTTATCAAGATAAACAAAGGCGTCATATCTACCCTTTTTACACTCTACATCAGTAACACAAAGTCCTTTTAAAATGCTATCTTCAAGAGTAGCTAGAGCCTCTGGGATGAGCTCTTTTAGCACACTCTCAGTTCTCATACGCTTTATTTCGTTAGCGTTCATAGAGTAGCTTCCTCCTTGACTTCTTTAAAGCTTTCGATATAGTCGTTTTCTCTGATGTCGTTGAAATTTTCAATACCAACGCCACACTCATAACCTTTAGCGACCTCTTTGACATCATCTTTGAAGCGTTTTAGCGAACTTACCAAGCCCTCATAAACAACCACCCCTTCTCTAATAAGGCGAATTTTTGCCCCTCTGTTTATCGTGCCTTCAGTGACGATACATCCAGCAATAGTACCCACTTTTGGCACATGGATCACTTGGCGAACCTGAGCTTGACCAAGCTGCTCTTCTCTGATGATTGGTGACATTAGTCCGCCCAAGATTGCTTTCACGTCGTCAATTAAATTATAAATAACATTATAAGTCTTTATCTCGACACCGCTCTCTTTTGCCTTTTCTTTTATCTCGCCAGTTGGTCTTATGTTGAAACCAAGGATTATACAGTCTTCGCTCGCACTAGCAAGTGCCACGTCGCTTTGTGTGATGCCGCCAACGCCTGAGTGGATTACATTTACTCTGATCTCATCATTTGCTAGTTTTTCTAGGCTTGCTTTTAGTGCCTCAAGTGAACCACCAACGTCAGCCTTGATGATGACTGGAAGCGTCTTTAACTCACCCTCAGCGATCTTAGCACTAAGCTCGTCAATACTAACTTTTGTACTCTTACTAAGCTCTTTTTGGCGGATATATTCGGCCTTTTTCTGTGCGTATTCACGAGCCTCTTTATCAGTTTTTACACCTATTAATGTCTCGCCTGCCTCTGCTATCTCGCTAAGACCTACTATCACACCACATTCGCCTGGTTTTATATCTTGCAAAGGCTTACCTTGGTCATCAAGCAAGCTTCTTATCTTTCCATACGCAATGCCAGCTACGACAGTATCTCCAACATGAAGTGTGCCATTTTCAACGATGATGGTAGCTACTGGGCCACGACCTTTTTGAAGCGAGCTCTCGATGACAGTTGCTTTTGCATTTGCTTTTGGATTTGCTTTTAACTCTAAAAGGTCAGCTTGTAAAAGCACGATCTCTAATAGATCATCTATACCCATGCCTGTTTTTGCAGAGATTGGCACAAATTCATATTTTCCGCCCCACTCTGTTGGCATGATATCAAGCTCAGCAAGACCAGTCTTTACTAAGTCAGGATTTGCTGACTCTTTATCCATTTTGTTTATCGCGATGATTATTGGTACACCAGCAGCTTTTGCGTGGCTGACCGCCTCTTTTGTTTGTGGTTTTACGCCGTCATCTGCTGCAACAACGATGATAACTATATCAGTTACACCAGCACCTCTTGCGCGCATAGCAGTAAATGCTTCGTGACCTGGGGTGTCGATAAATGTAATATTTTTGCCGTTTTTATTTACCATATAAGCACCAACATGCTGAGTGATACCGCCGGCCTCTCCTGCTGCTACACGTGATTTTCTTATGTAATCAAGCAATGAAGTTTTACCATGATCAACGTGACCCATGATGGTTATGACTGGTGCTCTTGGCTGGAGATTTTCATCGTCTTTTATCTCTTCTTCATAGGCTGCTACGTAGTCAAATTCTTTTTGATCGTCGATGATATTAACCTCTACATTAAACTCATCAGCCAAAATTTCTATCGCATCTTCATCCAAAAAGTCATTTTTAGTTGTCATCATACCAAGCATAAATAACTTACCTATGATCTCGCTTGGCTGTTTGTTTAGCTTTTCAGCAAATTCATAAACACGAATTTCTTTTGGAATATTTATAGATGTCACAGCTTCATTGTTTTGTTTATTTTCAGGCTTTTTATGTTTTTTTCTAGCTCTTCTTTGAATGCCGCCTTCGCCAAATGAATTTATCGTATTGTTGACCGTAGTTCTCATAACATTTGGCTGTTTTGTCTTTTGAGCAGGTGCTGGTACCGGAGTTTTAAAACTAAAATCGGGAAGAACAACCACATCTTCATCTTCTAGTACGATGTCACCAAAGTCACTTCCGCCAAGTAGATCCATCTTCTGAGCGCTATCCTTTTTACTTGCAACAACTACTTTTTTATCTTTTTTCTTTTTCTTAGCTAAATTTTCATCATTTGCTGAAAACATACTTTTAAAATCGCTTATATTAGCTATGCTTGGTTCAGGCTTTTTCTCTTCTTTTGTAGCAATTGGTGCTTCATAATCTTTTTTCTTTTTTACTATCACAAGGCCACGTCTTTTTTGAGTCACATCAGCCAAGCTCTCTTTTGGTCTTGGAGCTTCGACTTGTTTTTGCTCTATTTTTATTTCTTCTTTTTTAGGCTCAATTTTTTGTTTTTCTTCTAAAATTTGTGCCTCTTTCTTAGGCTCAGCTTTTACTGACTTTGACTCAGTTTTAGTAGTAGCTTTTTTAGGTTCACTTTTTTGCTTTTCTTCTTTTTTTGCTGACTCTTTTTCTACTTCTTTTTTAGGCTCTTTTTTTGGTTTAGGCTCACTCTTTTTCTTTTTAAATTTATCTGGTATCACGCCAGTTTGAACATATTCATATATAGCTTCGGCCTCTTCAAGGCTAACTGCATTTGAGTGAGTTTTGACTTTTAATCCTAACTCTTGAGCTTTTTCTACTATCTCTTTGCTTGGATAGCCAAGCTCGTTTGCGATCTCTGAAATCCTAACATTGCTCATTTAAGAGTATCTCCTTTAACTTCGGTGCATCACAAATAAAAGCACCTTTAGTTTGTTTATCAATTATTTTTTTTAAAATTTTTATATCTTTTTGCATACATTTGTCGCACAGATAAAAGCTACGACCATTTCCTTTGCCATGCTCTAAATTCTTACCTACCAAGCGGTATCTTTTTAGCAAGCTCTGAGAAATTTTAACTTTACAAGCGACACATGTCCTTACAGGATTATTTTTGTTCATTATATCTTTTTAAACTTGTTTTTAGCTTTGCGTAATTTCGTATCCATCGTTATCAAATGAAAAAACCTCAACCCTAAAATCACTAAATTTACTCTTTAAAATATCTTGTAAATTTTTAGCATCATCTTTGTAAGCGATATTTAAAAAGCTTGAGCCTGAGCCTGAAAGCGTGCTCATTAAAGCACCATTTTCATAAGCTACTTTTCTAACTTCAAAAAGCTCTTCTAAAGCGTGCATTCTACGCTCTTCATGCATCAAATCTTTGCTTGCTATTTTTAAGAGATCATACTTTTTTTCATAAAAACAAGATGTTAAAAAAGCGGCATGAGATAAGTTATTTACACACTCTTTCATCGTATAGTTCTTTGGTAAAATTTGTCTTGACGAGGATGTGCTCATCGGTTTATTTGGGATGACAACTACTGCTTTTATCTCATCGCTTAAACTTATTTTATTTGCGTAAACATTACCATTTTTTACGATCGCGCTGATAAATCCACCGTGAACTGCTGGCGAGATATTATCAGGATGGGTTTCATAGATGATAGCTTTATTTAAAACTGTCTCTTTGCTTGCCTTAAAGCCAGCCATTTCGTACGCTGAAGCAATGGCTCCAACGATCACAGCGGAGCTACTACCAAGTCCCCTTGAAAATGGGATATTATTTTCAAAAACGACTCTAAAATTTTCATTTTTACCAGTTAGCTCAAAAAAAATTTCATTAAAAATACTTAAGAATATATTATTTCTCTTTAAATTTACACTTCCGCTGCCTTCGCCGTTTATCGACACTGAGCTAAATTTTGCTGGCTCGATTTTCACGCTATTAAAAAGCTTCAAACTAAGCCCCAAAGCATCAAAACCAGGGCCCAAATTAGCACTTGTTGCAGGCACTAAGATATTCAAAATTTCTCCTAAACTGCTTGGATGATATAATCTGGAAGTGTATCTGAATTTAGTTTTAATTCATCTAAATTTAAAGGCAACCTAAATCCTACTGGCTCTACTTTTTTAAGTGAAATTTTGCCATCTTTTAAAATGAAGCTTAAATTTTTATTTGCTCTGATCGCTTGGCTGCCATTTAAGCTAAAGCCACTAACCGCATAAAATTCGCAACCCTTTGCCAAAGAGAAAGTCTTTAAAATAACATAGGCCACCTTTAACCCCATAAAGCTTCCAGGCGTATTTGCATAGATAATTTTTGTGATATTAAATTTAGAGGATAAATTTTCTAAGATCTTTATCAAAGCTTCACTGACATATTCATCAGTCGTAATTTCATCAAATTTTACGCCGTCTTTATAAACTCCAACCAAGAGCGGAGTCGATAAAGAGACAACTAAAATTTCAATATTTTCTATGCAAATACCTTTTGATACTCTTTTAGAAGTTCACCATTTAGAGTTGCGATCTCGTAGTTTTTCTCATCGGACATCAAAGCAAGAGTTAATTTGTGATTTAGATCGTGACTTCCAGCAAATGCTGTATAATCGCCCAACAAAGGTGCTCCAAGCAAGCTCAAATCACCAATCGCATCTAAAATTTTGTGCCTTACAAACTCATTTTCAAATCTCAAACCCTCTGGATTTAGGATATGTGTATCATCGATTGCCACGGCATTATCAAGTGATGCACCAAGGGCTAAATTTTGAGCTTGCAAACGTTGTAAATCTTTCAAAAACCCAAAAGTTCTAGCACGAGCTATATTTTTTATAAACGAGCTTTTACTAAAATCAAAAACATATCTTTGTTCACCAATAACTGGATGATCAAACTTTATCGTATAGTCAAATTTTGGACTTCTTGAAGGTGAAGTTCGTACAAATTTAGAACCCTCAACGACTTCAACTTCACGGCGGACAAGAATCACTTTTTTGCCAGCATCAAGATATTTTATGCCAGCTTCATCAAGTAGCATGCAAAAGCTTATTGCACTACCATCCATGACTGGAATTTCATTTGCATCAACAGAAATTCTAATATTATCAATACCATAACCATTTATGGCTGACATCAGGTGTTCGATCGTACTAATAAAGCCCTTTTCGTTGCCAACAACGGTTGCCATCTGCGTATTTATAACATTTTTAGGTTCAGCTTTAAAACTAATACCAAGATCTTCGCGGTGCAAAATAATACCAGAATTTGCATCAAGAGGTTCTAGTATAAGTCTTATCGGCTCACCTTTATGAAGCCCTATACCAACGGTCTCAACGCGTCTTGCGATAGTAGTTTGTTTCAAGAATTTTCCTTATATTTTTAATCCGCTTATGATAGCACTAAAAAATCAATTTTGCAAATTTTTTAGTTCTTGTCTATCATCGCTTTTGCAGCATCTAAGACACTTGTGATATTGTCTTTTATCCACTTTTTATCCATCCATTGTTGAGGTCTTACCTCTTCGCCTTGGACTAAAATTCCAAAGTGAAGGTGATCACCAAGTGCAAGACCACTAGTTCCAGTAGTGCCTATCTGATCGCCAGCTGCCACTATATCGCCCTCTTTTACTCTAGTGCTTGAGCAGTGTCCATAAAGCGAATAAAGCCCAAATCCATGATCGATCACAATATTTAATCCATAAATTCCATTTTCAGATGCAAGTACGACACGGCCGGCATTACTAGCTATTATAGGAGCCGCTGCCACACTTGCAAAGTCTATTCCCATATGCCATGATTCGCTTACTTGCTCGTTATTATATGTATAGTATCGGTGATCGGCGAAGTCAGCCACTTTTTTACCATTTCTTAGTGGATAAAATGGTGTCACACTAAAGCCAGTTAACATCTCATCACCAGGATTTGTAGTAAGTGCTGTTATTTTTTCTTCGTTTGAATTTCTAAGCGTTTCATTGACAAATCTCATTTTCTCAAGCCTTGAAAGCGCGCTTGGATCTTTTGCATATTGATCAGTTAGATCGACTATTTTGCCATCTAAAAATCTATCGTTTAATGCAATAGTTGAAGTTTTATACTTTACATTTTCGTAAAAATATCTGACATGTGACTTGCTTTCATTGCCTGCAAAGTCTCTTGCAATGACCTCAGCACTAAAATTTTCAACCTGAACTGGCCAAGCAACGAGTGCTGCATAAAAGCCCTCTTTATAAAATGGCACTGCCTTAAATTTCTTACCAAAATTTGTCTGGACATAGACCTCTTTTAGCTGATTATCAGTTGCTCTAAAGACCACAACCGCGCTACCACCTTTTGAGATAGAATAAGACTGCGAAAGCACATAAAGATCAGGTTTTGAAGTATCAAGCACTACTTCGACTTTTTTACTAGCTTTATTGCCAGTAAAAAAGCTCCATTTGCTAGTATCTACAGCTTCAATATTCATCTCATAAGTATCTTTTTGAGCAAAAAAGCCAGTCTTTGGAAAGGTTAAATTTACATCAAGCTCGGTACTTGGATTTTGTATGATTTGATTTAATAAATTTAGATCATTTTTCCCATCATTCATACTAATTCGTACAAATTTTATACCGCTATCGTCTTTAAATTTGATATTCATTGGGGTTCTAAGATTCCAATAAACCTTATCAGCAACACCGATTATCGGTTCATTTCGCTCAAAATCTTTTGACATCAAAGCGTAGCCAAAACCACCGGCTAAAATTAAAATTAGCAAAAGCACAACAATACCAAATCCGCCAACTCCACGTCTATACATATATTTTTACCTTAAATTTAATTTGCAAAATTTTACACGTAAATCAATAAATTTTTAGTTAATTACAAAATTTCTCTTACGGCTCTAGCGTCGCTCATCCAAGCAAAAAGTTCATCCCAGCTTTCATCTTTTATGAGATCTTTGCACAAATTTAGCTCTTTTTCAAACATATTTATGGCTTCAACAACATTATTTTTATTTTGCTTAAAAATATCACTCCACATAAAAGGCGAACTCTTTGCGACACGTATCATGCCCTTAAATGTAGGTCCACCTAGTGCTACGATATGCCTTTTATCCTCTTCTTTTAAAATTCCACTCGCTAGAGAAAATGCAATCGCATGAGGCAAATGCGAAATAAGACCCACGTGATGATCATGTTCTTTCGCACTCATAAAAATAATCTTCATGCCAAGGCAAGAAAATAACTCCACGCTTCTTTTTACATGTTTTTCTGCGCTCTCAGCAAAGTCACAAACGATAACAGTTGCTCCTGTGTAAAGTGATTTAAAAGCAGCCTCTGGACCAGAATACTCAGTACCTGCCATTGGATGAGCTGGGATGAAATTTTTACGAATTTTTTCTGGTACTGCCTCGATGATCTTTTGTTTGGTTGAGCCAAAATCAATAATAGTTGTATCTTCGCTGATATCAGTTAAATTTTGCACGATACTCACGATAGCCTCGACTGGCACAGCCAAAAAGATGATGTCACACTTCTTTTTCATCTCGTCAATGCTTAAAATTTCATGCACCAAGCCAAGTTCTAAGGCCTTTTTGCTATGATTTTCATCTTTGTCATATCCACTAACACAAGAGATTAATTTTTCATCTTTTAATGCTAACCCAAGCGAGCCACCCATAAGACCAAGTCCGATGATACCTATTTTCATAAAAAACCTTCAAAATTATAAAATTTAAATTTATTAAAAATAAAATATGATATTATACGCACTTATACTAAAACTCTAGGTTAAATTTAATGAGAAAGAAATTATTTTTATTAGCATTAGCTTTCAGTGGCCTAAGCGCACAAACAATCCAGTCAATAAATTTTAAAGGTCTAATTCACCTTTCGCCTGAAGTAGCAAGCCAAATAATGGGACTAAAAGTCGGTCAGGATCTGACCCCAAAGCTTAGCGATAAGGCGATCACAAATTTATACAAACAAAACTATTTCGACGATATCTATATAGAAGATACAGGCAATGGTAATCTTTTAGTAGCTGTAAAAGAGAAGCCAAGTGTTGCTAGAGTCGATCTAAAAGGCGTCGTAACAAATGACAAAACTGCCATAGAGTCGTTAATCAATATCAAACCAGGCAATATGTACGATGAGCTTACAATAGAAAAAACCAAAGAGAGAATTCGTCAGTATTATGAGTCAAAGGGTTATTTTGATACCGTTGTAGACGTAGAAAAACAACCAGTTGCAGATAACGACAGCTCACTTTTTATAACACTCAATATAAACCGTGGCGAAAATATGATAATCAAAAATGTAAATTTAATCGGTGCAAAAGAGTTTGATTATGACGACATTGAGCCAGTAGTTGCAAATAAAAGTAGAGAATTTATGGGCTGGCTTTGGGGCAGAAATGACGGTAAAGTTAAACTTTTCGAGCTTGAAAATGATCCAGCAAGAATACAAGACAAATATTTTCAAAAAGGCTATTTAGACGCGACTATTTCGTCACCTTATTTAAATTCATCGTTTGATAATTACACGGCTGATCTTACTTATTATGTTCATGAAGGTGAGCCTTATAAGGTTTCAAATGTAAGTATTACAGCACCTGAAGAGCTAGAGCTTGATACTAAAAAGATCATAGATGACTTTAGGCTTGAGGCTGGTGATACGATGAACTCAGCAAGACTTCGCCAAGATATGAAAAAGCTCGATGATATGGTTGCTGATAAAGGTTATGCATTTGTAAAAGTCTATCCAAAGACTGATAAATTTGATGAAAATAAAACTGTCGATATTGACTACGAAGTCGATCCTGGTGAAAAAGTATATATAAGAAATGTTCAAATTTCAGGAAACGATAGGACCGTTGACCGTGTTGTAAGACGTGAACTTTATCTAACTGAAGGAAATTTATATAGTAGAACCGACCTTCAAGACTCAAAAGATGCACTAAAAAGAACAAGCTACTTTGATGATGTTGAGATAGAAGAAGATCCGGTTGATAAAAATACAGTTGATCTAAAAGTAAAAGTAAAAGAAGCCTCAACTGGCTCAATAAGTGGTGGTATCGGATACGGCAGTAGTGACGGACTATTATTAAATGCAGCACTTTCTGACACAAATATCTTTGGTTCTGGTCTTCAAGGGCAAATAAGCGTAGATAAGAGCGACAGAGAGCTTTCAGGCCAGATAAGTCTTACAAACCCAAGAATTTTCGACTCAGAGTATAGCCTTGGCGGAACACTTTATGCAAATGACTATGACTGGAGAACATATAAAGAGAGAAGCTATGGCTTTAGCACAACACTAGGTAGAAAACTAACTAGAAATTTAAGCGCATCACTTACTTACAACATTGAGCAAAGCAAAATTACTTTAAAAGATGATGAACTAAGAGATATTAACACAAAAACAAAAAAAGAAATTTATAGAGAAGGTAAAGCCATAAAAAGCGCCATAACTCCGGCTTTAACATATAACAGCACTGATGATTATTACTTGCCAAGACGTGGCATCATAGCTAGCACATCATTTGAGATAGCTGGACTTGGTGGCGATATAGACTTTGTTAAAAACCGCACAAATTTCAACTACTACCTAGGTCTTAGAGAGTACATCGACTACGATCTTATCTTAAGATACAAAGCAAGCTTTGGCAAAATTTGGGAAAGAGGATATACTCCGATCAACGAAAGACTTTACCTTGGTGGCATAAGAAGCTTACGTGGTTACGAGAGCAGGACTGTATCTCCAAAGGTAAAATATAATGGCGACTACTACGAATATGGCGGCGAAACTTCGTTTAATAATTCAGCTGAAATAAGCTTCCCTATAATAGATCGTGTCAAAATGCGTGGCGTTGTATTTTACGACTATGGCATGATCGGTGAAAATAGTCTAAATGAGATTAAAAGATCATCAGTTGGAACCGGCATAGAATGGATAACTCCTATTGGACCACTTCAACTAATCTTTGCAAAAGCTCTTAAACCTAAAGAGGGCGATGATACAAATACATTTGAATTTACTATCGGAAGACGATTCTAGCAAGATACTTTAAAGGGGCCAACTTACCCCTTTAAACCTCCACAAATAAACAAACTTTAAGTCATATAAGAAAAAGCAAGGCAAACATTAGATATAATCCCACAATTTTTAATATAAGTGGGTAAAAATATGAATTTCTCAGACATTTTTTCAAAGATAAGAAAAGCTCAACCTCGTCCAGAAGAAGCACCTACACACTGGGTAAAATGCGATAATTGTCACTCACTGATGTACTACAAAGAAGTTGAAGCTTGTTTTAATGTATGCCCAAAATGCGGTTATCATATGAGACTAAAAGCTACCGATCGTATAAATTTGATCTGTGATGAAGATAGCTTTGTAGAATTTGACGCAAATTTAAAGCCAGTTGATCCATTAAATTTTGTTGATAAAAAATCATACAAAAAAAGAATTACAGAGAATAAAGAAAAAACAGGACGCACAAGCTCCGTGATATGCGGCGAAGGTAAATGCGACGGACAAGAGATCCAGCTAGTTGTTTTTGACTTTGGCTTCATGGGTGGTTCGCTAGCTTCAGTTGAGGGTGAAAAGATCGTAAGAGCGATAAAACGAGCGATAGAAAAACGCCAAGCTTTAGTCATAGTGAGTGCTTCAGGCGGAGCTAGAATGCAAGAGAGTACATTTTCTTTGATGCAAATGTCAAAGACATCAGCCGCTTTAAAACTACTTGATGAAGCAAAGCTGCCTTATATCTCAATACTTACTGATCCGACAATGGGTGGTGTTAGCGCCTCTTTTGCTTGGCTTGGAGATCTAATAATCGCCGAACCTGGTGCATTGATAGGCTTTGCTGGTCAAAGAGTCATCAAACAAACCATTGGTGCTGACCTTCCAGAGGGATTTCAAAGAGCTGAGTTTTTGTTAGAACATGGCTTAATCGATGCTATTGTGCCAAGAAGCGAACATAAAAAATATATAAGCGATATGGTTAAATTTCTCACAGATAACAAGACAATGCATCAAAAAGAAAGACAAGATGAGAGCGGAAATAACTTTGAACTAAAGCTAAAAACCAAAGGCTAAATTTGGAAATTTCAGTTTTTAGCATTCAAAAATCATCACGTGACAACTTTGAAAACGAAATACAAGAATATATAAAAATGAGTGCAAAATTTGCCAAGATAAACGATAAAGTCTTTTTCAATGAAAAAATAGCAAAAGCTCAAAGTGCCGGAAAAAGCGAAGCATTAAGAGCCTATGATGAAATTTATGAGCCAAATTTAAAAGGCTTTTGCGTAATGCTTGATGAAAATGGCTTGCAACTTGACAGCCAAGAATTCGCACAAATTTTAAACTCAAATTCACAAATTAACTTTTTCATAGGTGGAGCTTACGGCCTTAGCCAAAATTTAAAGAATAAAGCACAAAAAATCGTAAGTTTGAGCAAGATGACGATGGCACATAAGGTTGCCAAGCTTGTACTTTTTGAGCAAATTTTTAGAGCACTTTGCATAAATGCAAACCACCCATATCACAAATAAAGGAATATAAATGACACAAACTGAGCTAAATTTTTTTAAAAAATTACTTGAAGAAAGAAAATTACAGATCAAAAAAAATATCTATGATTCATCTGTTGAAGTAAATGGCTTAAGAGATAGTGGTGTAAGCGATGAGTTTGATATAGCTTCAGTGAATACAGACCAGCTAATAGAGCATTCCATCTCAACACAGCAAAGAGCGGAGCTATCAGAGATAGATGAAGCACTAGAGAAGATAGCAAATAAAACTTATGGAATTTGTGATATGTGCGAAGAGGAGATCAGCATACCGCGACTTAAAGTAAAACCACATGCAAAATACTGCATAACTTGCCGTGAAATAATCGAAAAAACAGCAAAAAACTAAGGAGAAAATATGAAAACTAGAAAATTTCTCGTCTACTGCATAATCTACATAGTAGTTGTTGCAGGACTCACTTATTCTCTTAATAGTTCTGATTACACATTTGAGCTTTTAGGCCAAACTATAACTTTACCAATTGCTATTTGGGTCGCTCTTCCAGTAGCTGTTTTAGCACTTCTAGCTCTACTTCATATCGCTTATCATGGATATGCTTTTTATAGATATAAAAAATGGATCAAAAAAGATAGCCAGCTTTATAAAGATTTAGCTAAAGAGACGCTTCTTGGCTTCGAGAGCAATAAAGACTTCAAAACCGATACCTACAAGATCGCCTCACAGCTTACTCGCTCTATCTCACCAGTAGGCGAGCTTAAAGATGTCGGTGTAGATGATGCCGAGATAAACAATATCTTACAAACTATAAAAAGTATAAAAAATAAAGAGATCGTCGATCTAAAGAAATTTAGACTAGCAAAAGATAGCAAGTTAAATATCCTAAATGAGCTAAATAAGATCGAGCAACTACCTACTTACTATCTTGACATACTTAAAAATCAAGATCAAAATGAGAGCCTTAAAAAAGCTGCATTTGATAAACTCATAAAAGTAGCTTCTTTTAGCGAGATCAAAAGATTAAATTTTGAACTAGCTAGTGAAGATATAATGCTTATTATTACCCGCTTTGTAAATGACGAGATCGATCTAAGCAGTGATGAAATTTTTGATCTTTTAAACAACGCAAAAGTGACAAAAGCACAATACGACAAAGCAGCCATAATGCTTAAAAATAAGCTAAAACCAGATGCATTTATCGGCATCTTTGAGAAGCTAAAAAGCATCCATGCTGACGCTGATGAAGCTTACGTTTATGCACTGTTTGAGCTTCAAATGCTTGATAAAGTAAGAGAGGCTATCGAAGGAAGCGACCCAGATGAGTTTAAAGAGATAAAGGTCTTGCTGTTTTTACGAGATAACGGCAAAATGGTGCCTAGCTCGTTATTTTTTAAATGATAGACTTTAGTAAAAAGCCACTTTTCTTAGCACCTCTTGCTGGCTTTTCTGACTTGCCACTAAGAAGCGTAGTTAAGAAATTTGGCTGTGATGTCACTGTTAGCGAAATGATCAGCGCAAATGCCTTGGTCTATGAGAGCAGTGACAAAACTCTTGAAATGCTTAAAAAATCCTCAAACGAAGAGCCATACGTCGTCCAGATAGCTGGTAATGACATAGAAAATATAAAAAAAGCTGTGCAGATCATTAATAAATTTGATGGAATTTATGGGCTCGATCTAAACTGCGGCTGCCCCGTACCAAAGGTCGTTAGACAAGGAGCGGGTTCTGCATTACTAAACGATCTTGACAAACTTCAAAGCATAATCTCAGCTATAAAAAGCGTCTCAAACAAAGAGAGCCTAAGCGTTAAATTTAGACTTGGCTTTAACGACAAAAATGAAGAAAAGATCGCAAAGGCCTGTGAAGAAGCAGGTGCAAACTATATCGCAGTGCATGGACGTACAAGAGCTGGGGGATACAGAGCAAAGGTTGATTACGAAGCGATCGCTAGAGTAAAGGCGAGCGTAAAAATCCCAGTCGTTGCAAATGGCGATATAAATGCGCAAAATGCAGATGAAATTTTAAACCTTACAAAGTGTGACGCTCTCATGATCGGTAGAGCAAGTATTGGTAATCCTTGGATATTTCACGAGATAAAGACTAAAACTAGCGTGGATAAAGCGCTAAAGCAAAAGATCATATTAGCTCACTTTGATGCGATGATCGAGCACTACGGCGAGCACGGACTTTGCATATTTAGAAAACACTTGCATCAGTACAGCAAGGGCATCGACGGCGCAACAACATTTAGAAATGATATAAATTTTATCAAAGACGTGACAGCGATGAAAGAGCGCATAAGGGAGTTTTTTGCCTAGATGCAAGGCTATATCCTGCGCGTGCAAAAGGTCAGAGACGAGGACCTTTTAGTCTTTGTGCTAACGCCAAATTTGCTCGTAAAGTCGTATAGATTTTTTGGCGCACGCCACTCAAATATCATGACTGGCTATAAGATCGACTTTGAGCTAGAGCAAGAGGCGAAATTTCTACCAAAGCTTAGAAGCATACTTCACCTTGGCTTTAAATGGCTGTTAGAGCGAGACAAGCTCATCATTTGGCAGCAGTTCATGCGCCTACTTTATGATCATCTAAAAGAGGTCGAGCAGCTCGATGAAATTTATTTTAATGAGCTTGATCGCTGCGCCAAACAGATGCAGCTACAAAATCCAAAACGCCTTATCATCGAAAGTTACGTCAAAATTTTAGAGTATGAAGGTAGGCTTCACAGCGAGCTTGAGTGTTTTATCTGCGATGAGGAGATAGAAAACGAGCTTTGCCTAACTCGTGGTTTTTTACCCTCTCACAAGCACTGCCTTGATAGGAGCGAATTTGACACTAGTAAGATCAAAAATTTGTTTGATACAAAAAGCACGATCGAGCTAAATGACGATGAGATAAACCGACTTTATAAAATTTTACTTGACGGACTTTAAGTTATAGCTTGCTATTTTAAATAGCTATTTTTTAATATTTAAAGCACATGACTATTTTTTTAAGCTTAAATTTTCTAAGTTACAAAATTTTAACCAGTGGTTTTTGCACTAAATGCTTTTGTATTTGTTGTATATGACAGTTTTGATTTATGCACAAGTACAAGAATTTCATCTATTCATACATTTTGTATTTATTTTGACAAAAGCCAATTAAAATAGAAATATTTATAGATTGCTTCTTGGGATTAGTCCCAAAAAGCAAGTAAAATTTTACTCTTCACTACTGCTATTGAGAGCAAAAAAAGTATCAGTATGGATATTTTCAAATGCTGCTTTTAGCGAAGTAAAAAGCTTTGGATTTTCTTTTTCTAAAGTCGCTAAAAGCTGTTTGGTTTCATATCTAGCATGCGGCATCTTTACGTCAAATCTCATTGCAGGGCATGCTTCATCGCCAATGACTCTTAATTCATTTTTGATAGCATTTTCGCGAAGCTGTCTCTCGCGAATGAAGATAAACGGTCTAATAACCGTGATTCCATTTTTTGCAGTATATTTTGGAGCAAGCGTCCTTAGTGCACCATTATATGTAAAGTTCATAAAAAAGCTCTCCGCTGCATCGTCTAAATGATGAGCAATCGCGAGTTTATTAAAACCATGCTTTAAGGCGTAAGTATAAAGATAACCTCTTCTCATACGAGAAAAGAAACTACAAAAACTAGAATTCTTACGGATTTTCTCTTTTGAAATTTCAAAAATTGAGCTATCTATTACTTCGTGCTCTATTCCGTGCTCATTGCAATGCTTTGTAAGATAAGCGTAGTCCTCACCCATGCCGTAGCTTAGTGTTACTGCTTTAAACTCAAATTTTTCAGGTGTAACGTTTTGGATATGCTTTAGTACGTGAGCTAGTGCGAGGCTATCTTTACCACCGCTAAGACCAAGCAAGATCTTATCTCCGCCCTCTATCATCTTGTATCTGGCATTTGTCTGACCAACTTGCCTAAGAAGCCTTTTACTAAGCTCTATCATAAGCTTTCTACCATTTCAAGTATAAATTTTGCACTAACATTTGCTGAATCTTGCAAAAATTTATCAAAGTCAAACTCTGCTGCATCACCAGCTCCATCGCTGATAGCTCTTAGTATAAAAAATGGCACACCAAGTGTCTCGCAAACTAGTGCAACGCTAGCACCTTCCATCTCGGTAGCGCTCGCATTAAATATCTTTTTAATCCAAGCTTTCTTTTCATTATCGCAGATAAACTGATCTCCAGTCGCAATAATACCAGCGCTTAAGCTCATATCTTTTTTATCAGCTATCTTTTTTGCCAGTTCATTTAGTCCTTCATCGCTTTTAACAAATATACTTGTGCCTGGTACATAGCCATAAGGATGTCCAAAAGCCGTGATATCAAGATCATGTTGCACTAAGCTAGTAGCATAAAGCATATCGCCTATTTTTAAACTCTCATCAAGTGAGCCAGCTACGCCAGTAAAGAGCAACTTTGAGGCCTTAAATTTTTCTATCATTAAAGTTGCCGTTATGGCTGCATTTACTTTGCCTATCTTTGAATAGGCAATGACTAGCTCTTTTCCCTTATAGTTTGCTAAGTAAAATTTATTATTTGCATATTGAACAGTTTTATATTCACCAACCATTTCAAGGATCGGTGTTATCTCCTCTTGCATAGCTCCTAGTATCGCTATCATCTCTCCTCCAAAATTTTCACAACTTCTTCAAGACTTGCCATATCAGTAATACTATAAGTTGGCTTTTCAGTAATTTTTTTATTGATGCCCTTTAACGTCGCAGCACCAAGCTCGATAAAACAATCAACATTATTTTCATAGTTTTTAATGCTTTGTTTATAGCAAACTGGTTTTATTAGCTGCTCTTTTAGTAGGACTAGTGCTTCACTTTTATCAGTATAAATTTTAGCATTTACATTTGAGACAACTGGAGAAAATTTGGCAGCCAAAGTACTCTCAAGCTCGCTTGCTAGTCTAACACTAGCTGGTTCAAGTATCGGACAATGGCTTGCTACTGACATATTTAAAAGCATTGCTCTTTTTGCACCAGCTTCTTTAAATTTTGCTTCATAGCTAGCAAGATCAGCTCTTACACCAGCGACAACGATTTGTCCATCGCAGTTGTAGTTTGCAGCATAAATTTGTAAACCTTCTTCTCTTGCTTTTTTACAAATTTCTTCAACCACTTCATCACTAAGTCCAAGAACTACCATCATGCCGGCATCTTTACCAACACAAGCTTCTTGCATAAATTTACCACGTAAATTTACAAGCCTAATCGCATCAATAAAATTAAATGCTCCACTAACTGCAAGAGCAGTAAATTCTCCAAGTGAGTGCCCAAGACTAAATTCTGGTTTTTCTTTAATAAAATTTGAAAAAGCCAAATAAGTCATTAGCGAGTTTAAAACGATAGCTGGCTGAGTGAATTCTGTTTTATCTAACTTATCGTTTTGTGTAAATAAAAGCTCTTTGTAATCAATGCCAGTGTCATTACAAGCATCATTTAAAAGTAACTTAGCAGTAGAAAAATTTTCGTAAAAGTCTTTTCCCATACCAATACTTTGCGAGCCTTGGCCCGCAAAAACAAAAGCAAATTTTTTCATTTTAGCTTCTTAGTGATGGTGATGTCCGTGTCCACCGCAACCGCAACCACCATCCTCGTGTCCGTGTCCATGACCACCGCAGCACTCATGTTCATGCTCATGATCGTGACCACCGCAACCGCAAGTATGAGCCCCAGCTACCATGCCTGTTGCTTTTTCATCTTCTGTCGCATCTCTAACTTCTAAAACTTCAACATTAAATAGCAAATCTTTACCAGCATACGGGTGATTAAAATCAACTGTTACTTCGTCATCTTTGATCTCTTTAACAATAACACGAACGCTTGAGCCATCCTCATTTTGACCAAAAAGTTCCATTCCTTCATGTAAATCTATACCAGCAAATTGCTCTTTTGGTAACGACTGAATGGCTTCGTTATTATATTCACCACAACCCTCTGCTGCCTTTACGCTTATAGTTGCTCTTTCGCCTGATTTTAATTTGCTTACTTCTTCTTCAAGCTTTTCTATAATATGGCCATGCCCTGTTATAAACGAAATTTGACCACCTTCTTGCATGTTTGACTCTAAAATTTCACCAGTATTAGCATCTTTTAGTTCGTAAAACATAGTTATAACTTGATCTTTACTCACAATAATCTCCTTAGATTTGGTTTTTTGATTAATGTGGGATTATATCTAAAAAAGATTAAAATTTAGTTTCTATTGGGAGAGGCTTTGGCTTCTTTACTATCTGGATAACCGACTTTTAAAGCCTTATAAAATCTATTTGCACTTTGCGTGTCACCTATCTTATCAAAGCTTATAGCTGTGTGATATAGAAGTTTTGGTGTATAGTCAGCCTTGTCTTCGTTCTGTATGCTTTTTTTATAGTATTGTATAGCTGTACTGTATGATTTTTGACTGTAAGCAACTTCACCTAAATAATAATTTGTTGCACCAGTTTTATAGCCTTTTTTATTTAAATATTCAAAATATTCAGCTGCTTCTGTGCTATTGCCAGAATTTAGAAGTTTAATGCCATCAGCCAAAATATCTTTATCGCTTTTTCCACTAAAATTTGAAGTTGGCTTACTTTGTTGTTTTGGATTTGCATTTTGCTTTGGTTGAGCAGCATTTTTATCCATTATTGCACCTAATTTATTTAAGGCAGCAGTAATATTTTTGTAGTTTTTGTCTTGTATATCTCTAGTTTCATCAACATAAGCCTTCAATGATGTCAAACTTACACCAGAATCACTTATGCCACCATTTACCTTCGTCTCTATATCATTTATTCTTTGCTCAAGCTTATTCATTCTAGCACTCATGCTCTCAATCAAGCTTTGCAAACCTTGAAGTTGTTCTAAAACATTATTCATATTCTCTTCAATATTTTGAACGCTTCGCTTATTATTTAAGGTAACTTTTTCATTATCAGTTAGACCATATGGATTCGCACTATCCATATTGCCTGCATCAAAAGCTGAAATCTCTTGGCCAGAGGTAATGGAGATAGTGGCTCCAATCAGAGCCACTACAATTATTTTTTTATTCATTATTATTTAATTATAAATTATGGAAGTACTTTGAAATCTGCACGTCTATTTTGAGCATCGCAAGCTTTTGTTTTGTCTGTACAAACTGGATTGCTTTCTCCAAAACTAACTACAGCGATTCTATCAGCACTAACGCCATTTCTTACAAGAGCATCTTTAGCGCTTTTAGCGCGTTTTAAACCAAGAGCATAGTTATACTCATCTGTACCCCACTCATCGCAGTTACCTTCTACTTTTATAGAAAGAGCTTGAGCGTCAGCTTGGTTGAATACTGATGCATTTGAGCTAACAACGCCTTGTTGATCAGCTTTGATATTAAATTTATCAAAGTCAAAATATACACTTTTAACTTGACTCTCGATGTTAGCAATAAGAGCTGCTAATCTATCAGCATCGCTCATGCTACCTGAATTATCTGCAGATTGATTTGAATTTGAATTCATATCAACTTCAGGGTTTTTTGAGCTACAACCGCTCAACAATAAAGTTGCAACTGCAACACTTGCTAGAACTACTTTTTTCATTCCTTATCCTTTTTTAGAAATTTGGTCGAATTATATCACAAAAATTTTAAATTTTATCAGAATATTACCAATCTATAGATTGAATTTTTCCTACTTTTAAAGGAAACTGAAAACTTCTGTTTTCATTTAGCCTAACAACCCCTAATGAACTTTGACCGCCAAGCTCTTTTATGAAGACGACACTTTGCCCATCGCTTGAGAATCTTGGATAGTTATTTTTGCCATTTGCTGTAAGCTGTCGTATAAAATCCGTTTGAGTTGAAATTAGATATATATTAAAACTACCGCTTGCTTCTCTACTTGAATAAACAACATAATTTTCAAATGTGCTTACAGAGTTATTATTCTTACCATGAAATACCATTTGTTCAACGCTTCCGCCAGAAATCACAGGAGTTGCAAAAACGTTAGGATAACCAAGCCTATCTGATACAAAAACTATCTTGCTGTCATTATCAACAAAATTTCCATTTACATCTATACCTGGATAATTGGTAATCTGCGTCAAATTTTTACTATTTGTATTATAGATAAAAATATCTGGTTGATCTTTTGGTGCCATGGTTAATAGAATTTTACTTCCATCTTTACTAACATCTGAGGCTATAAGCATGCCAATGCTATCAATTATCTTTGTTTTTGTACCAGAATTTAGATCATATCTAAATAAAGTTGGCTTATTATTCACATAAGATGTATAGTAAAATTTACTTTGATCAGCTCCAGCCCATTTAGGAAAAATATTTAGTCCGCCACTTACTATGGTCTTTTGATATGTAAGTGTATAATCTGCAACTATAATAGAGCTTTGGCGAGCTGAAGTATATTTTGAAAGAATAATAAATTTTTCCATCCAGCCAACTGGTGGTAAATTTAGCTCGTTTGTTAGCTCAACTATACTTTGATGTGCCAAAAATGGATATTTCGCACCATCTGGCATATTATAAACTCTCTCATACCTTGTAGTTGCAGTTTTAGCATTGATGAGTTTTACTCTTAAAGTAAGAGGTGAGCCCATAGAACCTTCAAGAGCATATCTAAAGATAAGCTCAACACCTTTGTCGCTCATTGTATTTGTAGCTGCTGTTCCATCATAGGTTGAAGGCACGTGATCTTCGATAACCTCAAAGTCTGAGCTAACTTTCAAGTCACCTAGCATGATCTTAAAGAATTTATCTTTAAAACCCGCATCGCTAACAGCAGTTGTTGCATCTTGCAAAGCTATCTTTGGCAAAGCAACACCTTGGTTTACAACAGATATGGTCGCATCAGCAGCATAAAGCCCTAGAGCAACGCATAAAAAAAGAAAAATTTTCTTCATCTCTACTCCATAATTTTATAAATTTTAGTTTATTTTATCTTCTAAATTTAAATTAAAAGTAGTGCTTTTATCTGGATTGAATGGAAATTTCTCCGTTGTAAGTTTTTCTAAGCACTCTCTTACTTTTGCATTAAATTCTTCATTATATGATAGCTCTAAAATTTCATAGCTAAAATTTCCGCTCTGATCTATCATAACTTTAACTTTAGCCAAATTTGCAGAATCGGCCTTATAGCTTTGCCATCTTCTTTGAATTTGTTTTGTTATCGCCCCCATTAGTGGATCGTAAGTACCAGTAGATTGTGATTTTGGAGCAGTTGGATTTTGATCTATCTTTAGGCTCTTGATGATGTCGCTAGCCTCTTTTGCAGCTTTTGAGCTAGAAGCCTCGCTTTTTTTGCGGCTTTGTACTTTATTCTCAGCCTTTTTTATACCATCATCTTTTTTAAGTTTCGTAGGATCTATGTCACTAAAGAGATCTTTTATATTTGGCTCTTTTGGTTTTGGCTTTTCAACTGGCTTTGGTGTAGGTTTAGGCTCAGGTTTTGGCTCTAGCTTAACATCTTCTTTAGGCTCTTCACTTGGTTTTAAAATTTCTGGTTTTGGTTCTGGTTTTTTAGGCTCAGGTTTTGGTTCCTCTTTTGGAGGAGTTGGTAAGCTTGGCGTAGGTAATGGTTCATCTGGTACAACAGGCTTATTTGTAGTCTCTTGTTTATCTTCTTCAGATTCCTTTTTAGGTTCAGGCTTTGTCTCTTTAACTACTTCATCTGCTTGTTTTGGGGCTTTAATGGTTTGATCAACCTCTCTATCAACCATAACCACATCCATAATAGCATCTTTATCATCGGTATATTTCTTAGGAGGTTCTACAAAAAATGTAAGCTTTATAAATAAAATAAGTATAATTGTAACGTAAATACAAAACGCTACAAGAAACGAACTAAGCGTTGGAAATTTAACTTTATTTGACATCTTAACCGTTTGTCTCTAAAGCTACTTTATTAAAACCAGCACCTTTCAAAGTCTTTAATACAAACATAACATCATCGTATTTTAAATTTTTATCAGCTTTTATATAGATAGGCGAGGTTTTATCGTATTTTGTACTCATTAATGCGATATTGTCAGGAAACTCAGCAAGGCTCATAGTACTTTGATCAACTCTAACTTGCCCTTGCGAATTTATAGATACTATAAGGTCTTTTTGCTTAGATGTTGAAGTTTTTGCCTTTGAACCATCCGGAAGAGTAATATCCTCTTGATATGTTATGGTTGGCATAGTAACCATTAAAATAGCTAGTAAGACAAGCATAATATCAACAAGAGGAGTTATATTTAGCTCTGGTGTTTCATCGGTAAATTTAGCAGCCATTTATAGTATCTCATCATCTTTTTTAAGTGCTATCATTACATCAGCCTGACGCTCGATAACGCTCATTAATTCATAAGCTTTTCTTTTTATGAGTAAGTTAAATGTATATGCTGGGATGGCAACAAAAATTCCGCAACCAGTTGCAACAAGTGCTTCTGAAATAGCTGGGGCGATAATACCAAGCGATGAACCTCCACCATTTCCAAGCTGTGAAAATGTCTCTAAAATAGAAACAACGGTTCCAAAAAGACCGATAAAAGGCGAAGTAGATGCTATTACACTTAGCCACGTTAGTCCACTTGTAGCATTTTTCTCGGCTATACTTATACATACGTTTAGTTTTTCTCTTGAGATTCTTCCATTTGCACATTTTCTCAAAGACGAATCATTTGGAATATTTTTAGCACCCATAAGCAGTGCTTCAAGTGCATTTTGCTCACGTTTTTGCCAAGCTCCAATACCAGCCATTCTTGAAAAAAGAATTGTGAAACTAACTATAAAATATATTGACAGCCAAGTTAAAACAATAATTGTAATAAAACTACTTCTTTGAATGTAATTTAAAAATAAATCTATACCGCCCACTTATCTAGTTCTCACTACATTTTCCATTTTAGATATAGTTGCTGCAAAAGCATTTGTATCACTGCTCATGCTCTCTATCAAATTTCTAGCAGCTTCCAATGAATTTGCAAGCTCACTTTCACTATCACCAGAGACGTAAACCGCACCGTCAGCAAGTATTACTACCTTACCTTCGTCAATCTTTGCATAGCCCCAGTTAATCGCAACAACATCATGTTTTTTATTTTTATGTTCTATATCTATAATACCTGCTTTTAAAAGAGATATTAATGAGGCATGGTTTGGTAAAACACCAAACTCACCCTCGCTACCTGGAAGCACTACACTACTCACGTCATCATTAAATATCTGACCTTGAGGAGTTACGATCTCTAAATGTAATTTATCCATTACGCTTCCTTTTTAAATTTAGGCCTTGAGTTTCTCAGCTTTAGCTAAAGCCTCATCTATATTTCCAACCATATAAAATGCTGCTTCTGGTAAATGATCATATTTACCTTCTAGAATTCCCTTAAAGCCAGCTATATTTTCGTCAAGACTTACATATTTACCAGGGCTACCTGTAAATACTTCAGCAACAAAGAATGGCTGAGATAAAAATCTCTCGATCTTTCTTGCTCTATCAACTGTTAACTTATCTTCTTCGCTAAGCTCGTCCATACCAAGGATAGCGATGATATCTTGAAGGTCTTTATATTTTTGGAGCACAGCTTGAACGCCGCGAGCTACCTTATAGTGATCTGCTCCTAAAATTTGAGGATCGAGCATTCTTGAAGTAGAATCAAGCGGATCAACAGCTGGATAGATACCTTTCTCTGCGATCGATCTGTTAAGAACTGTCGTAGCATCAAGGTGAGCAAAAACAGTAGCAGGAGCTGGATCCGTAAGGTCGTCCGCAGGAACGTAAACAGCTTGAACAGAAGTGATTGAACCTTTTTTAGTTGATGTGATTCTCTCTTGGAATTTACCCATCTCACTTGCAAGAGTTGGCTGATAACCAACAGCTGACGGGATACGTCCTAGCAGAGCTGACATTTCTGCACCTGATTGTGAAAAACGGAAGATATTATCGATAAACATCAAAACATCAAGCCCCATCTCATCACGGAAGTACTCAGCCATTGTAAGACCAGTTAGTGCGATACGGTTTCTTGCTCCTGGTGGTTCGTTCATTTGGCCATAGCACAAGGCAACTTTATCCAAAACATTACTTTCTTTCATTTCATGATAAAGGTCGTTTCCTTCACGAGTTCTCTCTCCAACACCAGCAAATACAGAATAACCGCTGTGTTTAAACGCAACATTGTGGATAAGCTCCATAATAATAACCGTTTTACCAACACCAGCACCACCAAATAGGCCTACTTTACCACCTTTTGCATAAGGAGCTAGAAGATCAACTACCTTGATACCAGTTTCAAAAATTTCACTCTTCGTACTTTGCTCTTCAAATGGAGGAGGATCGCGGTGGATAGACCAATGCTTATTAAAATTTATTCCCTCGCCCTCATCGATCAAATCGCCAACTACGTTAAAAATTCTACCCAAAACTTTTTCACCAACTGGCACACTAATAGGTGCACCAAGCGCTTTAGCCTCTAAGCCACGAGTCAGACCCTCGCTCATGTCCATAGCAATAGTTCTGACTCTATTATCACCTAGGTGAGCAGCAACTTCTAATATTAATTTATGTTTCTTGCCCTCAACCTCAAAGAAAACTTCGATAGCTTCATTGATCTTCGGCAAGTAGTCATTAAAGTCAACATCGACCACAGGGCCCATAACTTGACTAATAACACCTTTCATTCATACTCCTTTTATTTCATTGATTCAACACCACTGATGATCTCAATAAGCTCAGTGGTAATAGACTCTTGTCTTGCTTTATTGTAAGCAAGATTTAACTGTTTGACGCGTTGTTTAGCATTGTTTGTTGCATTATCCATAGCTTGCATTCTAGCGCTGTGCTCAGCTGCCAAAGAGTCAACTAAAGCATAATACATACTATACTCAAAATATTTATTGAGCAATTCATCCATAATCTTAGTATAGTTGTCCTCTGGCTCAAATTCCATCAAAGAATTTGTCTCAACCGCAACTATCTTAGACGGCTCAATAGGCACAATATCATTTACTCTAATCTCTTGAGAAATCATATTTTTATAGCCATTGTGTATTAGCACGACTTTATCAGTTATGCCGTTTGTAAAATCATCAATAGCGTCTTTTATGATCTTTTGAGCTTTTTCATATGTAGGAGAAGAGCTAGCTCCGACATAAGTCTCGAGTAGTTCAACGCCTTGGAAATTGAAAAATTCTATGCCTTTTTTACCAACAGCTCTTAGTCTAACTTTGATCTTTTTGGCTTTTAGCTCATCAATCATGCGCCTAACTGTCTTTATAGTCTGGACATTAAAGCCACCACAAAGCCCTTTATCAGCGGTAACAAATATAATATCAACCTTTTCTACACTCTTTGTTGTGTTAAAAAATTTACTCTCAGTCATAACTGAAGCATATTGATTGATCTTATAAGCTATCTCTGATAAAACCTCATTGATCTTAAGAGCGTAAACTCTAGAGTAGCGAGCAGCCTCTTCAGCTTTGCGAAGCTTTGCTGTTGAGACAAGCTTCATCGCACGCGTCGTCTTTTGAGTGTTCTGGACGCTCTTGATCTTTCGTTTTATATCTTTTAAATTTGACATATCTTAGCCCTAGTTAGCGGCAAAAGTCGCTTTAAAATCTTTCAACGCTTTATGTAAAATTTCTTCTACTTCTTTATCAAGAACCTTTTTAGTTCTGATTTGCTCAAAAATTTCAGGGTATTTTGCCTCAATATATGGATATAGCTCAGCCTCAAATTTTGTTACATTTGCAGTTGCAACATCATCTAAATAACCCTTAGCACCAGCAAATATGATAACTACTTGATTCTCAACTGGAAGCGGAGAATATGGAGGTTGTTTTAGTACTTCAACCATCTTTTGACCACGCTCTAGTTGTTTTCTTGAGCTCTCGTCAAGGTCGCTTGCAAACTGAGCAAAAGCTTGTAGTTCGCGGTACTGAGCAAGGTCTAGTCTTAGTGTGCCAGAAACTTGTTTGATAGCTTTGATCTGAGCTGCACCACCGACTCGAGATACAGAAAGACCAACGTTGATCGCTGGGCGGATACCTGAGTTAAATAGGTCGCTCTCAAGGAAAATTTGACCATCTGTAATAGAAATAACGTTTGTTGGGATATAAGCTGAAACGTCGCCCGCTTGAGTCTCGATAATAGGCAGAGCTGTCAAAGATCCAGCGCCTAGTGCGTCATTTAGCTTACTTGCTCTTTCTAGAAGTCTTGAGTGAAGGTAGAAAACGTCACCTGGGTAAGCTTCACGACCTGGTGGTCTTCTTAAGATCAAAGACATCTCACGGTAAGCAACTGCGTGTTTTGACAAGTCATCATAGATGATTAACGCGTGGCGAGAGTTATCTCTAAAGTATTCACCCATTGTTACGCCAGCGTATGGTGCAAGGTATTGAAGAGCAGCTGCGTCACTAGCACCAGCATTTACAACTATCGTATAGTCCATAGCACCATACTCTTCAAGTTTTTTAACTACTTGAGCAACGGTTGATTGTTTTTGACCGATAGCTACATAGATACAAATGACATCTTGACCTTTTTGGTTGATGATAGTATCGATAGCAACTGTTGTTTTGCCAGTTTGGCGGTCGCCGATGATTAGCTCTCTTTGGCCTCTACCGATTGGCACAAGTGCGTCGATAGCTTTGATACCTGTTTGAAGTGGTTCATGAACGCTTTTTCTTGCCATGATACCTTTTGCTTTTTCTTCGACGAAGCGAGATTCAGTAGCTTCGATTGGTCCTTTTGCGTCGATTGGCTCACCTAGTGAATTTACAACACGGCCGATCAATGCATCGCCAACTGGAACGCGTAGAAGTTTTTTAAGTCTTTTTACAGAACTTCCTTCTGTGATACCGCTAGTTTTTCCAAGGATAACTATACCAACACTGCTCTCTTCAAGGTTAAGAGCCATGCCCTTTTCACCGCTTTCAAACTCAACCATCTCACCAGCCATAACGTTTTTCAAACCATAAACGTTAGCAACGCCATCAGCGACTGAGATGACTTTACCGGTCTCTTCTACATCAACACTTAAATCAAAATTTTCGATACGCTCTTTGATTATCGTGCTAATTTCGTCAGCTTTAATTTTTGCACTCACGCTTTCACTCCTTTTTAAATTGCTTTTAATATATATTCACTCATTTGACTTTTTAGTCTGTCGATAGAGAAATTTACCTCGACACCTAAATCATCTAACTCAACTTTTACACCGTTGTATTCGCTCTTTGAGCCATTAAGCTTGATCTTAGAGTCAAATTTCTTAGAGAAATTCTCTTCCAAAGCTTTCAGCTGCTCAGCGCTTAGATCAAAATTTCCAACAACTTCGCCGCGATATGTATTTTCAAGCAAAGATTGCTCTATCTTCATCTCGTCTAGTATCGCTGGGATAAGCTCCAGTCTTTTATTTGCGCCAAGAAGCTTAATAAAATTTGCAAATTTGACATCTTGACTTTTAACCAAAGATAGTACAAAATCAACCTTTTGTGAAGCCTTTAAAGTAGGCAAACTTATAATGCTTTTAAATTTATTGCTAGCAAAAGCAGCAGCTAGCTCTGATAAATTTTCGACAAATGCATTAAGCTCATTGGACTTTACGTCGCTTAAGATCGCTTTTACGTATTTTTTAGCTACTACTTCATTCATTAGCTAACCTTTTTAAGTATGATATTTACAAGCTCTTTTTGATCGACTTTTAGGCTATCGCTTGAGAAGATGTCGCTCAAAATTTCATTTACAACGCCTTTTGTCATCTTGCGCTCTTCAAATTCTTTTTGCTCTTTGTAACTCTTTTGAAGATTTGCTATATCATTTTGAGCGTCGCTTTTAACCTTAGCAGCTAAATTTAAAGCCTCTTTTTTAGCAGTTTCAATTAAGGAATTTGCGTTTTGTTTAGCTTCCTCAACACGTTTTAGAGCATCATCTTTTTTGGCTTTAGAATCGCGGAGCTTCTCTTGGATACTTTCAAGCTTATTTGCGATCCTATCGATCCTGCTTTGATAAAGAGTTTTTAGTGGCTTAGCAGCAAAATAGACCAAAATAGCAAAGAAAAGTAAGAAGTTTAGCGTTCTCTCGACTATGTCGTAATTTGTTCCACCATGCTCGCTAGCATAAGCCAAAAATGGAAGTGCTAGAAAAAATAAAATTTTTATCTTCATAAAATTCCTTTAAATTTTAGAGAGCTTGGCATTTAAAGCCGCTCTAAGTTCAGGTAGTTTAGCTGATAGATCTGCCTTTAGGTTATCTTTTTGAGAGCTTAGAGCATTTAAAAATTCATTGTAATCAGCCTCTAAACTACTCTTTACGGCATTTACTTCTTTTAAAGACTCTTCTTTTGCCAAATTTAAGGCTTCTTGCCTTATTTTATTAGCCTCAGTCCTTGCATTTAATATAATCTCTTCAATCTCTTTTTCATGAACGCTTAGATCACTTGCATTTTTGCTAGTACTCTCTTCATCATTTTTTATAGAAGCATTTCTATCATCTATAAATTTGAGCATTGGCTTATAAAGCAAGGAATTCAAAATAGCGATCAATACCAAGAAAACGATAGCCGTTAAAAGCATCAATGGCACATCTATTTCTAACATCCACTCTCCTTATTTTATCATTAAGTTTTATTTAATATTCAAATTAAAGTCTGATTTTACAATAAATTACTAAAAATAAAAATAAATTTGTAATTCTATTTTAGCCTAGAAATAAATTCTTCCACCTGTGAAATATTATTAAATTCTAAAACTAGATTGCCAGATTTTACTTTTGTCTTTATCTTTAAATTTTTAAAAATTTCTTGTAAATTTGATAATTTTTTGCTCATTTCCTCAGAAATTTTTGGCTTTTTGTCTTTTATCTCTTCCTTATTTTTTATCTTTTTTACTAAAATTTCTGTGTCTCTAACGCTTAGCTTTTGACCAATTATCGTATCAACAACCATCTTTTCTTCTTCAGTGCTAAGCCCAACTATAACTTTAGCATGGCCTTGTGTGAGCTTATCTTCTTGTAAAAGTTTTTGCGTATAGTTGCTAAGAAGTAGAAGTCTCATTGTGTTTGTTATTTGGGTTCTGCTCTTATGAATGATGCTTGCTAGGCCATCTTGTGTGATCTTATACTCATTTATGAGCTCTTTATACGACTTTGCAAGTTCGATTGGATTTAAATTTTCACGTTGGATATTTTCGATAAGCGCAAGCTCTCTTAAATTTTGAGACTTGATATCAGCGATGATCGCCTTTATCTTGCTTGCTCCGAGCATCTTTGTGGCGCGGTATCTGCGCTCACCAGCTATTAACATATAGCCATCATCTTTTTTGATGACGATTATTGGCTGAATCAATCCGTGTCTTTTGATGCTGGCACTTAGCTCTTTTAAGGCCTCTTCATCAAAATGTGTTCTTGGTTGGTATGGGTTTGGTAAAATTTCATCTATATTTATCTCTTCAACTATCTCAGAGTCGTTTAAATTTGCGATCTCTTTACTGTAGGCTTGTTCTACATCTTCAAGTATCGCGCTAAGTCCTCGCCCTAATCCACCTTTTTTAGCCATTTTTTTCCTTAATTTTTAGTTTAAAATACAATATGCCAAATTTTGATATGCAATTGAGCCAGGCGATTTTATATCATAAAGTATCACTGGCTTGCCAAAACTTGGGCTTTCAGCAAGTTTCACATTTCTTGGAACGACCACAAATTCCTCTTTGCTGTCCTTACTCTTAAAGAGTTTATTTTCAAAATGCTGTTTTAAATTTGCAATTGTCTCTTTTGAGAGATTGTTTTGCGAGCTAAACATAGTCGGTAAAAAGCCCTTTATGTTAAGCTTTGGATTTATCGTTTTTTTGATGATCTTAACTGTATTTAGGATCTGCGCTAGTCCCTCAAGTGCATAAAATTCACATTGAATCGGGATGATAACACTATCGCTTGCGCTAAGGGCATTTACTGTGATACTGCCAAGTGCTGGAGGACTATCAATGATGATAAAATCATAATCGTTTATAACTTCTGAAATTTTGTTTTTAAGGATTAGTTTATAGTCCTTATTTTGATCGTTAAATTCTTGCTCGATGCCGACAAGTCCAATGTTTGATGGAGCTAAAAAAAGTGTCGGGATCTCAGTTTTTAGTACGATTTGTGAGAGCTTTTTTCTATCTGTTAAGACATGATAGATATTAAACTCATAGTCGCTTCTGCTAAAGCCAAGTCCAGTCGTCGCGTTTGCCTGTGGATCGATGTCTATTAATAATACCTTTTTCTCAGCAACCGCCAGTGATGCGGCTAAATTTACGGCTGTTGTAGTCTTGCCAACGCCGCCTTTTTGATTAGCTATTGTTATTATCTCGCTCATCTTAACGAATATACCTTTTCCCCATTTAGTAATATCGCTCCATCATCGCAAATTTCAGCATCCTGAAGCGAAACAGCTCTATTTGCAATATGCGTAATAAAACTTTTTGACTTGCAAAAGTCTATCCTAAATTTGCTAAAAATTGGCTTCCATAAAATCTTTTTATCAAGCATGCTAACAAAGCCCCAAACTAGCTCATCTACGCTAGTTTTGATATCCAAAATGCCCGCATTTTCGGGCGCACTCGTTAAATTTATCCCCATGCCACAGATGTAAATTTCATCCACTTTATTTGTCAAAGTGCCGCCTATCTTGCGGTCATCTACGTAAAAGTCATTTGGCCATTTTAACCAGCACTTTGAACCAAGTCCAGCCAAGACTTCACGCATCAGCATAGAAAAATATATCGAGATCGAGGGCGGAGGTATGTCGCTTGGCAGCTCATCTTCGCTTATGCAAAATGACATAAATAAATTTCCGCCAAGTCCCTCCCAGCTGTTGCCGCGACTACCGACCCCTTTTGTTTGATTATATGCCACGATCATGTGCGGAGGCTTTATCTCGCCGTTTTTTAGGGCATCTATCAAAAATTCCTGCGTCGAAGGCAGACTTTGAAAAAACTCTACTTTCAAATCACACCTTAAATTTATAGAAGTGATTTACCGGATTTTGTCCGCCGCCGATGATGACCGCGTTTTTGATAGCGTTAAAGATATAATCATGCGCATTTTTTACGCTCTCTTTTAGGCTTTGGCCATTTGCTAAATTTGAAGCTATAGCGCTTGATAGCGAGCAGCCTGAGCCGTGAGTTGCGGTCGTTTTTATACGCTCATCGCTAAAAATTTCATATTCCTTGCCATCATAAAATATATCAAGCGACTTGCCATCAAGTTCGCCACATTTTAGATAGACACTCTTTGTGCCAAATTTCAAAAGCTCCTTACAAGCCTCTTTTAGCTCGCTCTCACCCTTTAGCTCACGCTTTAAAATTTCGCGCACTTCAAAGATATTTGGCGTGATCATGCTTGCAAGTGGGAAAAGCTCCTCCACGATCGCGTCTTTTGCAGCGCCCTCTAGCCAGATATCGCCATTTTTACAGCTCATTACAGGATCAAGCACGACTGGCGGTAAATTTTTGATCTCTCTTAGCGTTTTTGCGACGCTTTTGATGATCTCAACGCTTGGGACAACGCCTATTTTTATCACATCAACTCTTATATCATCAAATATTGCCTTGATCTGATCCTCTATGAGCTTTGGCTCAACTAACTGCATGCCAAATATGCCCTTTGTATTTTGAGCAGTGACCGCCGTGATCGCTCCCATCGCATATACGCCGTGCGCTATAAAGACCTTTATGTCAGCTAAAACTCCAGCTCCGCCACTTGGATCAACCCCTGCTATACTTAGCGCATTTTTCATAACCGCTCCTTTAAATTTATTTTAATTCATCGCCAACACTAAGGCGCTTACCATTTATATATGCTTTTGCGTTTGTTGGCTTTTTGCTTGGCTCTTGAAGCTCATAAATTTTGACTGCCCCACCCTTGCAAGCAACCACAACATGGTCCTTTTCTATACTTAAAATTTCTCCGCTTTTGCCACTTTTATCGCTTAGCTCAAGCGATAAAATTTTTAGCCCACTTGCCAAATAAATCCCCGGCCAAGGAGTGAGCGCACGAAATTTATTATAAATTTGTCCAGCATCTTCATCAAAGCTAAAAAGCCCATCACTCTTGCTTATCTTTTTGCAGTGCGAGGACTCTGCGTCATCTTGCTTTTGTGGTTTTAAATTTTCAAAGTTCTTAAGCACTTTTACGATTAGCTCACCACCAAGCTCACCTAGCTCGCTAAAAAGCTCGCTTGACATCTTACTCTCGCAAGGCGTGTATATGAAGTCCAGCATATCGCCAGTATCAAGACCAGCGTCCATTAGCATAGCTGTGACGCCAGTTTGCTTCTCACCTGCTAAGATCGCGCTTTGTATAGGGCTCGCACCTCTATATTTTGGCAAGATCGAGGCGTGCAAATTTATACAAGTTGCTACGTCAAGCACGCTCTTAGGCAAAATTTTGCCATAAGCTGCCACCACGATAAATTTAGGCTCAAATGCCTTTAGCTCACTAACCACCGTCTCATCTTTTAGTGTCTTTGGAGTAAGGACTGGCACTCCTGCTAGCTCGTTTTGAGCATAAATTTTTACCTCGCTTGGAGTTAAAATTTGCTTTCTGCCAACTGGCTTATCAGGCTGGGTAAAGACCGCTTTTATATTAAAGCCAGCCTCTTTTAGGTGCCTAAGTATCCTAACGGCATAATCGGGCGTCCCCATAAAAACTATATTCATCACTTTCCTTTAAATTTCAACGACTTTTATTTTGATCTACGTTTTTACTGCCAGTCAGCCAAGAGGCGCATGGATCTTCTTGCCAGTCAATCTTTTGAAATATCAAACTTCCTAGCTCATTAATGCTAACTTTGCCACTACGATCAAGATCCAGCCTCTTAAATTCCTCACTAATGCATAGATCTGATGCTATTTTTAGTCCTGGTGGCACTTTGCAGGACGTCCACTCATCTAAATTTAGCATGCCGTCACGATCTATGTCATTGTAATCCAAAAACATATACGCCGGATCCGCTGGATCACAGCTATATGCGCTAAAGCAAAATAGCATAATGCAAAAAAATTTCTTCATTTTATACTCTTAAATTTCTATGCCCAAAGCACTAAAAAGTTGCAACTCAAAGCTCTTTTTTTAGCAGCTCAAGCAGTGCAAATTTAAGCTCGTCAATGTTTTCGTTTGTCGCTGATGAGATCGGCAAAATAAAATATGGTTTTGAATGATCAAAGCTGAGTAAATCTTGTTTGTAGATAAATTTACCGTTTTGCTCTGGCTTTAGCTTTAAAAATTTCATAAATTCTTTTATGTTTTCATCTAAATTTTCCGCCGCATCGACTCTAGTGATAGCGATAGCATAATCCCTACTAGCAAGCACGCTTGAAAATTTAGCAACCTCCTCTTTTAGCACGCTAAACTGCTCGCTCATGCTTCTATAGTTCGCACTATCTATCATAAAAAGCAAAATTTTATTTCTCTCGATGTGCTTTAAAAACTGCACGCCAAGCCCGCGTCCGTCGCTAGCTCCCTCAATGATACCAGGGATGTCAGCCATGACAAAGCCGCTAAACTCATCGACCTCAACAAGTCCGAGCTTTGGCGTAAGCGTGGTAAATTCGTAGTTTGCGATCTGTGGCTTGGCGTTTGATACTGTTGAAATAAGAGTTGATTTACCGACATTTGGGAAGCCAACAAGACCCACGTCAGCGATCAGCTTTAGCTCAAGCCTTACTTCAATGCTCTCTTCAGGCATACCTTTTTGTGCGTATTCTGGAGCTTGATTGATAGAGCTTTTAAAGTGAAAATTTCCGAGTCCGCCTTTACCGCCCTTTAAAAATAGCGTCTTTTGACCCTCGCTAACTATATCACAGAGTAGTTCATTTGTCTGTGCGTCATAAACAGCTGTGCCAGGAGGGACTATGAGTTCTAAATTTTCGCCCTTTTTGCCAGTCATTCGCTTGCCCATGCCAGCTTCACCATTGCCAGCCTTCATGGCTCTTTTACCCTTATAATTTGCTAAAGTATGGGTATTGTTGTCACAAACAAAATAAACATCTCCGCCATCTCCGCCATCTCCGCCATCAGGACCACCTAAAATGACGTGCTTTTCGCGGCGAAAGCTTACTGCACCAGCTCCGCCGTGGCCTGAGCTTAGAGTCAATCTTGCACTATCTATAAACATTTTTTACCTTAAATTTATCTATTTTTTTATTTTTAAATTTGGGCTGGATTATATCTTTTAAATAATTAAAATTTGTTTTTTATTAAATCTCATCAAGGTAAAAGCTGCTTTTATGATAGAATTAGCCCAAAACTAATTCAAGGAATAAAATTTTGCAAATTCTGCTTTACAATGTAACAACTGCATTAAAAATAGGTGGTGTTGAGACTTTTTATTATTCTGTGGCTAAAGAGCTTATGCAAGACCATAAAGTCACTATTTGTACTGGGCAAGGTAAATTTGTACCAGCCTTTTTAAAAGAAAGCAATATTGATCTAAAAATGTTTGACTTTTATCCAAGAGAGAAGGTTTTAAAACTAGGCAATAGATTTAGGAAATTTGTTGAGAGAGTTAGTTTTTATTTTAATGCCAGAAAATTTTTGAAGTCTCAAAAATTTGATGTTTTAGTTATTCATAAACCATTTGATTTTTTTGTAGCATACCTACTCAAAAAGTATGACGAAAATTTAAAGACCATATTTGTAAGTGGTGGAGAGGATTTTTATTTTTTTGATCGGTTTTTTATTAAATTTATTGATAAGATCATTAGTGTGAGTGACGCAAATGCAGACATCTTACGAAAAAGATATGACAGAGAGATAAAAGTAGTTTATAACGGTGTAGATAAAGAGAAGTTTTATCCAGATGCATCACTAAAAGAAAAAATAAGAGAGAAATTTAGCGTAAAGAGTAATGAAATTTTGATAGGAAGCGTTGGTAGAGTAGTTGGCTGGAAAGGCTTTAGTATGATGGTAAAAAATATAGACAAGATCAAAAACGCTAAATTTATGTTAGTTGGCGATGGTGAAAATTTACAAAGTCTAAAAGAGCTAGCAGCTAAACTTAACTTAGATCAAAAGGTCATTTTTGTCGGCGCTATCGGGCATGATGAGCTAAATGGGTACTATAATGCTTGCGATGTTTATTTGCAACCAAGTATAGGGCATGAGGCTTTTGGCATAACTGTTATTGAAGCATTAGCGGCTAACAAGCCTTGTGTGGTTAGCATAAATGGTGGTATGAAAGAGATCATAAAAGACGGAGTAAATGGGTATAAATTTAAAATTTCTGATGAGAGTGATATGATCGAGAAGATAAATTTAACGCTAGAAAATATAGAAAAATTAAGACCAAGGGAGAGCATAGAAAGTATGTATGAATGGTCAAAATTTGCACAGGAACTAGTTGAATTATGAAAAAAGTAGCTTATGTGAGTAATTTTTATGCTATATCTCCGTTAAAGGGTGCAGCTGTGCAAACTTGGACAAACGAAGTGGCAAAAAGACTATGGTTTTATGAGCCACACACTATTTGTGTAGATGATGAGTTTTTGCCTTTAAAGGAGTATAGAGATGGAGTTTATCACCATAGAATTCGTCTTTCAAAAATTTATAAAAGAATTTTTTAAAAGATATTAGACTGGGACGTCTACTCTTATAATGATAGAGTTTTTAATGAGGTAAAAAAATAAATCCTGATATTGTGCATTTTCAAAACTATCATAATGGTGTAGAGAAGTTAGCAAAAAAGATAAAAACTGGAATAAAGATATAAAAGTGATCCTTCACCTGCATAATTTTTATGATTTTAAAAATAAAAATTTTGATAAGCTTGATGCTGTTATAACGTGTAGTGACTTTCTTATGAAGAATTTTGAGGATCTACCAAATGCAAAATTTTATAAAGTTATAAAAAATGGCGTAGATGTAGATAAATTTAAAAAAATCAATTTTAAAAAAGATAAAAAAATTATTATTGGTTTTATGGGAATAATGATTAGCCAAAAAAATGTTGAATATATGATTGAACTAGCAAGAGAATTTAGCAATCTACCACAATATGAGTTTAGAGTAATAGGCGAAATAAACAGAAGAAACGATAATTACAAGTATTATCAGGGCTTAGCCAGTAAAGTGAAAGAGTATAGTCTAAAAAATATAGAATTTCTTGACAATACCTCACCAGATAAAGTTCACACTGCCTATAATAGCTTTGATTTTACTATTGTTCCTCTAAATGATAGAGAGCTATTTTGCATGGTTGGCATAGAGGCTTATGAGCTGCGAAAGTTTTGTTATAGCAAGAGCAGGTGGCGGCAGTAAAGAGTATATGGTGGATAATGAAAATTGTAAGCTTTTTGAGTTTGAAAATTTTGCCAGAAATGTAAAAAAGTATATTTTAATTTTAAAGGATTCTGATAAAATAAAAATTATTACAAATGCTAGAAAAATGTGTGAAGAGAATTTTTCCTGGGATAAAATTACTGATGATGTACAAAAAATTTATAAAGAAGTTTTAAATGATAATTCAAAATAAGCCAAAATTAATAATATTTTTAAAAAGAGCTATTTTATTTTTCTTATCTCTTTTTTTGATAGGCCAATATAACGAGCATATTACTGCAGTGAAAAATTTAGGTATATATTTGGCTCTATTTTCAACTATGATTCTTTTTATTATTAATACTAAAAATACATTAGAAAATATAAAAAATAATATAAAAAACAATAAAACTATATTGTTGCTTTTCGTTTTACTAAATTTATATGTTTTTGGAATATCAATTTTCCCTTATGACACTACCCAAAATGCATTTCTTTCAGCATTTAGTGAATTTAAACGAGCTTTTGTATTTATTTTTATTATTCTCCTTTGGCATGATGGTAGTTATAAAAATTCAAAATGGTTGTTTTTTGCCATGGTTATAGCTTTAAGCTTAGATAATTTGCATTTTTTTGTAAAAGGAATAGAAGAACAAACGCTTTTAAACTTAAGAAACGCAAAAAATCAATTGATTCAACCTATCGATAGATTTTATTCAAGTTTCTTTGATAATTTATTCATTTTTTCTTTGATATCACTATTTTATATAAAAAGTAATTTTTATAAATTTTTTATTACTATTTTTAATATCATCATTGGCTTAATTTTTATTTTGCTTACAGGGGCAAGAGGCTCATGGCTTGCACTTGTTCTAAGTTTAGTAGTGATATTAGCTCTAATATTTAAAAATGAAAAAATTAATCTTATAAATAAAAAATCTATGATATTTTGCCTATTTTTACTTGCCGCCTCTACTTGCGTCTACTATAACTCCACGCTTTTGCAGTTAAAAGTTGCGCAAGGATTTTATACTTCTGGTAGAGTAGATATTTTAACAAAAAGATTACCGCTTCTTTTTAGCTCTGATAGAGCTTATATAGGCATAGGTTTTGGTGGTAAGCAATATACTAAATTTTTAAATGATAAAAATATTAACAATGACGACCTTGGCCCAACTGGTATAGGCGCTGACGGAACCAAGTACCCACATCATGACGAGCCAGTATTTATTGGTCAGTATTATCATTACGGTGTAGTAGGTACTGCTTTTTTTGTTGCGCTTGTTTTTTATATGCTTTTTGTTTCCTTTAAAAGGTATTTGTCAAACAACAAATTTTATATAGCAATATTTGGAAGCATACTTTGCACTTATATATTTAGGGGACTATTTGAGACTATATACTTTACTCATCTTTATGTAATGCTTGGTCTTTTTATAGTGTTTTATGCAAAGACAAGGAGTGATTTATGAAACTATTTTACATATATCCAGAACAAATTCCGCAAGGTAATGCAAGAGAGATAGCAATTCTAAATACATTTTTTGAGATCAGTAATATCTATGATGCTAAGTTAGTCTTACCACAGACTCCTTTAAATTTAAATGAGGTAAATGAGAAATTTGCTTTAAAGTTAAAAGCTAATGACATATTGTTTATAAGAAAAAAGATCTTGTTTTTAAAAAGTAATAAAATTTTTAACTTTTTTCTAAAAAAAATAATAAATAACTACTCAAATAAAGACGCAATATTTTATACGAGGCATTTAAAGATAGCTAAATTTTTACTAGAAAATAAAATGTCCAATCAAAAGGTTGTATTTGAAGCGCATGAGTGTTTTACTTTGGGCAACAAAGCACTTTATGATATGGAAAAAGAGATACTAAAAAATTCTGATTTTGTCTTTTCGCATAATAGCGGTACGCTAAATGAGCTTAGAAAATTTTTTGGCTTACAAATAGCAAAATCAGCAGTTGTTTATAACGGTTGCAAGCAAGATTATGATTTTAAGAAGAAAGATTTTGATTTTTCAAGTATAAACTATTATGGCTCATTCTTGTTATGGAAAGGCCTTGATTTGATGCTAGATTTTGCCTTAAAAACTAGTATAAAACTAGAACTTTATGGCAAAAATAGCGGAAATAGTTTTATGACTTTAAAAAACACTCTTAAAGAAAGAGAGATTGAAAATTTGGTATGTTTTAAAGGACTGCTACCTCAAAATGAAGTTGTAAAAAGTCTTATTGAAAATAATACTATTTTGATAATACCTAGTGTAAAAAGTGATTATTCGCTTTATAGCACTCCATTAAAGCTTTTTGAGTATATGGCAAACTCAAACGTTGTCTTAGCTCCAAATTTCCCACCAGTTGCTGAAATAGTAAAAGATGGCGAAAACGGTTTTTTATATGAAGCAGGTGATGAAAAAAGCTTAGAAGAAAAATTTAACTATATAAAGACTTTAGGTAATGAAGAGCTAAACAAAATTTCAAAAAATGCTTATGAAAGTATGAGTGAAAATACTTGGAAAAATAGAGCTAGAAAAATAATTAAAGAATTAGAAAAATTAAATTAAAAAGATTTAAAAAAGGGGCTTTCGCCCCTGGTATTATGCAGCTGGATAAACAGATACTTTTTTTCTGTTTTTATCAAGTCTTTCAAATTTTACAAAGCCATCGACTAATGCAAAAATTGTGTGGTCTTTGCCAAGACCTACGTTATTTCCAGCATGAGTTGCTGTTCCTCTTTGGCGGATGATTATATTACCAGCACGAACGAACTCACCACCAAATTTTTTAACACCTAATCGGCGTCCGATACTATCACGGTTATTTTGGGTTGAACCCTGACCTTTTTTGTGTGCCATATCTTATCTCCTTAAGCTGCGATACTTACGACTTTTACACGTGTAAATTGTCTTCTAAAGCCGCGTTTTAGTTTTGAGTCTTTACGTCTGCGTTTTTTGTAGATAACTACTTTTTTGTCTTTACCTTCATTAACGACCTCAAGAACAACTTTTGCACCCTTAACAAATGGCGCACCTACCTTTACTTCGCCGTCATTTACAGCTAAAACTTCTGTAATCTCAACGGTTGATTTAGCTTCAGCACTAAAGTGATCTAGCTTAAGGTACTCACCCTCGCTAACACGATATTGCTTGCCGCCATGCTTAAATATAGCGTATTTTGACATACTCTACCTTTCTAAAATTTGGTAAGACCAAAAAGCACTTTTTTGCAAAAGATTTATGGAGCTTTATTGGTTGTAAGGTGTGAATGTTAGCCAAAAGTTTATAAATTCTACTTTAATGCCCCTGATTTTATGATCTCGTCGGCTAAATTTCTTATCATAGAGCTATGATCCAGAAAAAATGTTTTGTCATTTGGTAAATAAGGCTGATATATCAGAGTTTTAGCTACTGGCGCACTTAAGATCACATTTATCAGTTCAAACTCAGGTGGAAAAGTAAAATAAAGTTTTGGCTTGGGAATTTCATTTTGAAAGAGCCTTTTAGCGTAAAATTTACTGAAATTTTCATTTTTTGGTAGCTTTATCTCTTTAAAGAGCTCAAGTGGCAAAAAGTAGTGCGCCAAAGCGTGAAGTCCGTGTGCGAAAATATAAAGCCTTTTTTCAAATTTAGGCGCATCTGTCCTGCCAAATGTAGAGCAAAATTTCTGCAAATGCTCACTCATAGCGGCCACATCTTTTTCATGCAAGGCAAGCACAAATTTAACTGCCTCTCTTTCGTTTGCTGGCTTTTTGGACTCTGCAAAAGCGCGTGCTTTTTCAAGAGCAGGGGTGAGTAAATTTTCATCTTGCCAAAGTATCGCCGTGAGCAGATCATGCATAACACATAGAAATTTATAGCCGTTTTTGCTAGGTGGTAGGCCTTTTGGAAAGATCCGTGTCATACCATCTGTGTCACCGCAAGCGATAGCAAAAAATGCCGGTATGAGCCTCTCGCACTGGTCATATCCACCGCTGCATCCTGGGAGTAAATTTAGCTTAGCGTATTGAAAAATGAGATCATTTAGCCTCTCGGCATCGCCATCAGCTAGGCACTTTTCAAGGTAAATGTCGTAGCATCTAGCTCTTAAAAAAGAGAGTAATCGTATGAACTCACATAAAAAGTCGTATTCGTTTAAATTTTTCTCTTTTATTTGGTCGTAAATGCTTGCATACTCGTCTAAAAGTAGCTCTTCATCGCTTTTTGGTAGTTTTTTGGCTTTGAAAATATTAAATAAGCCTTCTAAAAATGACATTTTGCGTCTCCTTATTTTTGCTAATTTTAGCCAAAAACACCTAATTTTCCACGTGCGAAAGGTGGCTTTAGCGGATATTTTAACCGCATTTTGGCTATAATCGCCCCAAATTTAAGCAAGCTTAGGATAAAGATGGCAGGCGAAGATCAGGAAAAAACCGAAGAAGCGACCCCCAAAAAGATAGAGGATGCCAAAAAGGATGGTAACGTCCCCAAAAGTCAGGATCTAGCCGGGTTCGTGACCCTAGTTATTGCTATTGGCGTACTACTTGCGATGCTAAATTTTATGAAAGAACAGATCATCTCACTTTATATCTACTACTCAAAATTTATCGGTCAGCCACTTACCTTGCCAACTGTAAAAATGATTGTCGTAAATACCTTTGCAAGGTCGCTTCTTATGATACTTCCAGTTTGTATCTGTGTGGCGATCGCTGGTGTCATCGCAAATGTAATGCAGTTTGGATTTATCTTTACCACAAAACCTATAATGCCAAATTTTGGCAAGATAAATCCGCTAAAAGGGCTAAAAAATTTATTCTCGATGAAAAAAGTGATAGATAGCATCAAAATCGTGCTAAAAGTTAGCATCGTCTTTGGAGTTGGATTTTATTTTTTCTTGCAGTTTATAAAGGAGCTACCACACACTCTCTTTTTTTCTATGTTTGATCAGCTTGCTTGGCTAAAAGAAAAGCTCATCATTCTTGTTAGTGTCATGCTTTTTATACTTTTCGTGATCGGACTTATCGACCTTCTCATCGTGCGTTTTCAATACTTTAAAGACCTTCGTATGAGCAAGCAAGAGATAAAAGATGAGTATAAGCAAATGGAAGGAGATCCGCAGGTAAAAGGCAGAATTCGTCAAGCACAAATGCGTGCAGCCAAGCGTCGAATGATGCAAAATATCCCACAAGCTGACGTGGTCATCACAAACCCTACTCACTACGCCGTGGCGATAAGATATGATAAAAGTCGCGACGAGGCGCCGATAATACTTGCCAAAGGTGTTGATTTTTTAGCACTGCAAATCAAAAAAATAGCCGTTGAAAATGGTGTGCAAATTTATGAAAACCCACCACTCGCAAGAGAGCTTTATAAAATTTGTGAAGTCGATGATACGATACCAGCACATCTTTTTAGAGCCGTGGCCGAAGTGCTAAGCTTCGTTTATATGAGCAATAAACAAAAATTTAAAGATAAGCTTTGATAAATTCTACTCTTGCCACTAGAAATTACTAGCAGCAAGAGAATTTATCTACTATAGATATCCAAAAGCAGTTGCAAAAATATAGCCAAATATACAAGAGGATATAACACCAATAAGACCCGGAATGATAAAGCTGTGATTGATAACAAATTTACCAATATGTGTCGTACCACTTCTATCAAACTGAATAGCTGCAAGGTCGCTTGGATATGTTGGTAGGATGTAGTATCCGTAGCAAGCTGGCGCAAAGGCTAGAATGATAGCAGGATTAACATCGATATTTAATGCTAATGGCACAAATGCAACCAAGGCCGCAGCTTGAGAATTTACAAATTTTGAGATAATCAAAAGCATAACCGCATAAGTCCAAGGGTGCTCTTTTACGATGCTTCCTAGCGCCTCTTTCATCATCGGAGTGTGTACTGCAAACATAGTCTCAGCCATCCAAGAGATTCCAAATACTGCAACAAGAGCGATCATACCTGATCTAAATATCTCGTTTTTGCTGATCTTGCTAGCATCTGTTGGAGTAAATATCAAGATGAGTGCACCTGTTAAAAGCATGAAAATTTGGATAACATGAACCATGCTTAGGCTCTTTGAAGAGGCTAGTTTGTTGCTTATATTGATGTAAGCACCTTGGAATTCTTCTTTTGCACCTTTTTCATTTATATATGTTACTGCACCATCAGCTGTGCGAGTAAGAGTTTGATTTGCATCTTTGCCGATGATTTTGACTGATTGAGCTTTTTGATTTGAGTTTAGCTTGTCGTTTGAAACTTTTAACTCAGCAGCTTCTGTTTGGATGCTGGCGTCTTTTATCTTTAAGGTTTTTAAGACTTTTTGCTCAGTTGGAAGGTTTGCTATTACTTGAACGACTGTTGCGTCTTTATAAGTAGTCCAGCTTGGGCGAAGATCTTTAAAGTATCCAAGAAGTGCGACTACAAGGATAGAGCCTAAAAATATCCACATCGCAGCCCATTGATAGCCAGGAAGCTTTTTGCCTAAAAGTGTCGCACTATCGCCATAAACATATTTTTTAAACTCAGGATCTTGAAGCTTTGCTTGAAAGACTTCGTCTTTATCAAGATCTTTACCTCTAAACCAGCTAAAAATTCCTACCGCCAAAACACCGCAAAATGTTGATGGAATCGTAATCTTTAAAAGATCTAAATATCCATCAAAGCCAGCTAGGTGAGTTTTAGCATTAATAAGAAAGCTTGTAAGAGTTACAACAGCAACTGAAACTGGACTTGCTATGATGCCCATTTGTGAAGCTATTGAGCTTGCTGCCATTGGTCGCTCTGGGCGGATACCATTTTTGATAGCAATATCATAAACGATAGGAAGCACGGTATAAACAACGTGTCCAGTACCGCATAAAATAGTAAGCGTACATGTTACAAAAGGAGCCAAGATACTTACATATTTTGGATTTTTTCTAAGTATAGTTTCTGCTATTTGAAGCATAACATCAAGACCACCACTAGCTTGAAGCGTAGCACTTGCCACAACAACAGCAAGGATAGTTAGCATAACATCAATAGCTGGCTTACCAGGCTCGATGTTAAATCCAAAAACAAGAACTATAAGGCCGATACCACCTAGCATACCAAGTGCGATACCGCCTTTTTTAGCTCCGTAGAACAAACAGATAAGGACGATGAGAAGCTGGATAGCAAACTGCATGCCTTCACTTAAATTCATGAGAAAATCCATGAAACCTCCTAAGTTAATATAAATTTAATCAAGATTATATCTCTTATGGATTTAGATTAAACTTATATTTTAAGGATAATTTGATACAAATATAACATTTTGATTAATAAGGCTTATTTAGGATAAAATTTATAAGATTATCTCTTACAAATTTTTTATTTGATCTTGAAATTTTTATTTGTCTTAGAATATATAAAATGAAAATAGCATTGTTATATTTTAAATTTATTAATAATAAAAATTTATTTAAATTTTATAAATAACCTAGAAAAATATCATAAAAGCCTTATAAATACGAAGTTCAACAGAGATAAAAGAAAAAGGATTAATATTTAAGAAAAGTTTAAATGGTGGTTAGAGGCAGAATCGAACTGCCGACACGCAGATTTTCAGTCTGCTGCTCTACCGACTGAGCTATCCAACCACCCGTTAAAGAAAGTCAGATTATACATGTTTAATATTTAAAGCAAGTTTAAAATACACACTTTTTTAAATAAAATAAGCTATATTTTTCTATTTTGACTTGAAATATAAAAGAAATTCTACAAAGCAAATAAATTACAAGCTTAAATAAGCTTGTAATTTATTTTAATGTATACGAAATAGGGAAACGAAGGTAACGATCTTGCTTAGGTTTTGGAAACTCAGAACTTGCTCTTTGAATATTTTCTAAAGCACCATTATCAAGCGACTCAAAACCAGAGCTTTTACTAACTTTAAGTTCATCTATGCTGCCGTCTTGCTTAAGTAAAAACCTAACTTCTACAACACCTTGATGTTTCATACGTCTAGCATTATTTGGGTAACTTTTATGCCTCTTAACTGCGATTATAACCTTCGTAAAATCTTCATCACCTTGTGAATTTGATAAATTTAGCTCAGGTGTTACATTTTGAACTGGAGCTGCAGCGATAGACTTGTTATTGGCTGGCAAATTTGTATTTACACTGGCTGGCGGTACAATAGGCTGCACTGGCTGAGCAATTACCGGTTCAGGCTTGGGCTCTATTTTTTTCTCTTTTTTAGGCTCTACCTTTTTTATTTCACGCTTTGGTTTATCCACCTTTTTAGGTTCAGGTTTTGGTTCTGGCTTTGGCTCAGGTTTTGGTGGCTCTGGTGGTGGCGGTGGAGCTGGTGGAGTTGGCTCTGGGATAAGCATTTGCTCCGCTATTTGAGGTGCTGAGACTTGTGGCACTGGAGTAAATGAATTAAGAGCTATTTTTATCGGTTTTTGCTCACCTATTTTTATCTCATCAAAATTATGTGAAAGCAAAAAATATACTACTGCTCCATGCACTACAAGCGAAACAGCTAAGCCGCTGTAATTTGAAATTTTATTCAGAGATTGTTTGGATTGCAAAATTTTCGTGGCCCTTCTCTTTTAATATATCAATTACTTTGACAAAGCTATCAAATTTCGAATTTTTATCGCTTTTTAGTTCGATCAATGTCTTTATATCAACCGCATTTAGCTTATCTTTGAGTTCGTTCTCAGAAATTTCTACATCATCTATAAAAAATTTATTATCCTTATCAATTACTACGCTTACCTTTTTATCGTCCTCTTTGCTTTGCTCAGCACTGTTTGCACTTGGAAGATCAATAGCTATCTTACCTTGAGCAATAAAAGTCGAAATACTAAGTACGATGGCGAGCAAAACAAGCATAATATCAATAAATGGGACAATATTTAACCCATCTTTTTTATTTAGACGCATTTTCAGCCTTGTATCTATTTAGCATTACATCTACTTTTCTGACAAAACCATTGTAAATCATCAAAGTTGGTATCGCCACAAGTAGTCCAAAAGCAGTTGCTTTTAGCGCAAGAGAGAGGCCGACCATTATGCTTTTAGTATCGATTCCGCCTGCCATACCCATATCATAAAATGTGATCATAATTCCAGCAACTGTACCAAGAAGTCCTATATATGGTGCATTTGAGTAGATAATGTAAAGTGTGGTTAAATTTTTGGTTAGTGCTTCTTCAAACGCTTCAATACTTTTATAGCCTTTTATATCAACGCGTGAATAAAAAATGATACGCTCAATCGTATACCAAAGTACAAAAAAACTCATAATGCCTAAAATCGCAATAATTACATGATCAATGTGATGTTTAATTAGCTCCATAATACCTTCTTAGTAAAAATTTTTGCGTGATTATAGCTATATTGATAACCAATGTCAAATGTTTGGTAAAAATGTAATTAAATAAAAACTAAAATTTTTAATTTTGTATGTATATATTTAATATCTTTAGAATTTCAAAAATTTAATTTTTTTCTTAGCAGCTCTATTTCAGTGATGACTATTTTTGGCGTAAGCTCCTTCATACAGGCATGTGTTTTTATAGGACACACTCGCTTCATACATGGCATACACTCTAAATTTAAATGCACTATCTTTGCACTCTCATCTTGCCATGGGCTAGTCTCTTTAAATTTAGTCGGTCCAAAAAGAGCCACAAGTGGCACTTTATAGGCTGCTGCGATATGCATAGGACCACTATCGTTTGTCAAAAAGATACCATTTTTTATAGAACCTATGACCTCGCAAAGCTCTTTTATGCTTGTTTTTCCGGCCAAATTTTCACATTTCATACCATTTTGTAAGAGTATTTGCTCGATTTCATTGCAAATTTCAAGCTCGGCTTTTGAGCCAGTGATCTTTACATCAAATTCATCCTTAAAGTGCAGTGCAACCTCTGCAAAATAGTGCGGATACCACCTTTTAGCACTTCCGTAGCTAGCACCTGGATTTAGCACGAGGAGATTTTGTTCGCTTTTTTTAGCTTCATAGTAAATCTTTAGTTCGTTTGAAATTTCTTTTAAATTTAGGCTTTGCTTTATGAAATTTAGATATTTTTGCACCTGATGCAAGCTCTCGCTACTCTTTTTAAAGCAAAATTTTTGCGTTGCTTTTAGAAAAAAAAGCAAAAATTTACTAGCAAATGAGCTTCTAAAACTAATAGCAATATCAAATTTTCCAAGCTTGCTAGCCGTTTTTATAAGACTTAAATATCTTGAGTTTTGCTTTTTACTATCATCAATGACTACTTTTTCACACTTTGGATGTAATTTGTAAAGCTCACAGGCCACGTAAGAGCCAAAAAATACAATATTTTTAGCATTTTTACTTAAATTTTCTATCGCCGCACTCGCCATCACAGCATCTCCAAGCCAAGTTGGAAGCTCTATAAAAACTCTCACTTTTGCTCCAAATTTAGCACTTCGTTTATGATTTCAAGAGTTTTGCTCGCATTTTCTTCTATACTAAATTTTTGCGAAAGTAAAAATGACTTCTCTTGTAGCTCTCTCATCATGTCATTATCATTAAGCACCTGCTCCACTAGTTCCAGTATACTTTCATCATTTGGTTCACGCATAACAAAACGATTTTCTAAAATTTCAGCTGCCCCATTTTGAGCCGTTGTAAAGATAATATTTTTAAAGCTAAGCGCCTCTAGAACGACATTTGAAAATGGCTCATAGTGTGTTGGAAATATAAAAATATCGCTTGCTTCATAAAATTTTGCAGTCATTTTTTGCTCACCTGTAAAAAATGCCTTTATCTTTAGCTTTTTTGCTAGCTTCTTATATGAATTTAAATTTTTATCTTTGCCTACTATTAGCGCATTTACTGGTGTTTTTAGCTTTGAGACAAGAAGCAAAAAGTCCTTTGCCCCTTTTCTTTTAAAGCCATTTCCGACAAAAAGCACAATTGGTAAATTGTAATCAAGTCCAAATTCTTCGCATACGCTAAGTTTTGCTTCTCCTTTTTCTACTTTTTGTGGCAAATTTATACCGTTATAAATGGTAACAATTTTTGACTCATCGATACCGTAAGCTGAGATGATTTGCTCTTTTATGTAGTTTGAATTTGCGATTATCTTTTTAGAATTTTTAAAGCAACGTTTTTCTAGATATGGATAGACAAAATTTAGAGGATTGACCCACCAAAATGGCTTTGTGGCACGATAAATTTTATGCACGCCGTCCCCTGCTCTATAAATATCTGCGCAGCTCACTCGCTCCAAGCTAAAATATACCTCATCGCTTTGTTTCTGGCGTTTTACTTGTGCGTTAAATCTCAAAGCCTTTTTCCATGACGAGATCCTAGCCTCTCCTAGATATGAGCGTATAGATGTATCTATACCTACGTCTTTTAGGGCTTTAGTAAGCCTTCTTAAATAGCGTTCGGCACCACCGACTGCATTTGGATTGATACGTAAAAAAACTATTTTTTTCATGACCTCAAAGCTTTTTATTTTTGTGATTTTTTATTTGCAATGTCCGCCATAATATCAAAAATTTTTATAAATCAGCCTATTTTTTGCCTAAATTTCATAAAATTACACAAAGGATAAAAATGAAAACACTTACGATTATTGACACTTTTGGTTTCTTTTTTAGGCTCTACTACGCCATGAGCGGACTTAAAAACAGAGAAGGCAAGCCAAGCGGTATGATTAGTGGCTTTGCAAATTTTATAGCAAGCCTCAAGGATGAATATCAAAGCGACTACCTCATCTTTGCTCTTGATAGCAAAGGCAAGACCTTACGTCACGAAATTTTAGGTGATTATAAAGCAAACAGAAACGAGCCACCAGCTCAGCTAAAAGAACAACTTCCAGTTTGCATAGATATGATAGAAAAAATGGGGCTTTACAGCCTTAGCCGAGAGGGCTACGAGGCCGATGACATCATCGCAAGTGCGGTTAAATTTTGCAAAGATAAAGATATATTTGTGCGCATCGTTACGCATGATAAGGATCTTTACCAGCTCATAGAGGACGGCAAAGTGAGCATCTACAGCCCACAAAGCAAGACCGATCATGATAGCGCAAGCTGCTTTGAAAAGTATGGAGTTTATCCGGCACAAGTAAGGGACTTTCTAGCGATCGCAGGCGACAGCTCGGACAACATCCCGGGCGTCAAAGGTATCGGCGCAGTGGGAGCTAAAAAGCTTTTGGCTGAGTATGGTAGCTTAGAAGGAATTTATGAAAATTTAGCCTTTCTTAGAAACGAGCGCACTAAAAATATGCTTGCCGCCGCAAAAGACGAAGCATTTTTGAGTAAAAGACTAGCCACTTTATTTGATGACGCGGTTAGTTCATTTGATCTTGAGCACTCTAAATTTCCAGAGCAAAATCCTTTGATAAATATCTCGGAAATTTTAAAAGAGTACGATCTAAATAGGCTTCTTAAGAGCTTGCAAAAAGAAGAAAATACCGAATTTAAGCTTGGCTTTAGAGCAAATTTACTCCTTGATGAGGCTAGCATTGAAAAGCTCTTATCAGGCATCACGCCAGAGACCATTGTTGCCTTTGACACTGAGACCACGGGCGTTGATAGCAGGAGCGCAAAGATCGTTGGATTTAGCTTTTGCTTTAACGACGAAGACGCCTACTACGTGCCGGTAGCTCACAACTACCTTGGTGTGCCGCAGCAAATTAGCCTAAAATTTGCCACTTGGGCGATAGGGCAAATTTACAAAGGCTGTGTAATCGGACAAAATTTAAAGTACGACTTTGAGATCGTGAAAAACAACCTAGATTTAAATCCTCCAGCAAATTTTAAAGACACAATGATCCTTGCGTGGCTTAGCGATCCAAACTCAAGTGTCGGCATGGACGCGCTGGCAAAGAGACTCTATGACTACGACACGATAAAATTTGAAGACGTTGTCAAAAAAGGACAAACTTTTGGCGATGTGCCTCTAGAAAATGCAGCCAAATACGCGAGTGAGGACGCTTGGATAACACTTAAATTTTATAAAACTTTTTTAAACACACTTGATAAAAATTTACTAGCTCTTGCCGATACGCACGAGTTTCCTTTTATCCTCACGCTCTTTGACATGGAGCAAAACGGCATCAAGATAAATGAAGCCAAAATGCAAAAGCTTATCCTTGAAAACGACACCAAATTAAAGGCGCTAACAAGTGAAATTTACGAGCTAAGCGGCGAGAATTTTAATATAAACTCAGTAAAACAGCTTGGAGTCATACTTTTTGAGCACTTAAAGCTTCCAACCAAAAAGAAGACAAAAACAGGATACAGCACTGATGAGAGCGTGCTTGCTGAGCTTACGGACGCTCATCCAGTGATTGAGAAAATTTTAGCTTACAGAGAGCTATATAAACTGCAAAGCACCTACTGCGAGCCACTTTTAGCGCTTGCAAAAAAGGATGAGGGCTCACGAATTTACACGAGCTTTTTACAAACTGGCACAAGCACTGGCAGGCTTTCAAGCAAAAATCCAAATTTACAAAATATCCCAGCTCATGGTAGCCTCGCAAAGGATGTCAGAGAGTGCTTTGAAGCGCGGGAGGGATATAGCTTTGTAGGACTTGACTACAGTCAGATCGAGCTTAGGCTGCTAGCTCACTTTAGTCAAGATCCTGCGCTTCTTGAGGCGTTTAAAAATGACGAGGATATCCACGCAAGGACGGCTATTAGCATATTTGGTAGCAGTGACGGGCAGAATAGAGCCGTGGCAAAGAGTATAAATTTTGGCCTCATTTACGGCATGGGCTCAAGCAAGCTGGCAAATCAAGTAAATATCACAAGAGCCGAGGCAAAAGAGTATATAGAGCGCTATTTTAAAGCATTTGAGACGATCAAAGAGTTTTTAGAGAGCATAAAAATTTCAGCTAAAAACGACGGCTTTGTGCAGACACTACTTGGCAGGAGGCGTTACTTTGACTTTAAAAGTGCCACACCTATGCAAATAGCTATGTTTGAGCGCGAAGCGGTAAATACGGTCTTTCAAGGCTCTGCGGCAGATCTAGTCAAGATGGCTATGGTAAAAGTTAGAGCAAATTTAGATGAAAACGCGAGAATGTTGCTTCAGATCCACGATGAGCTGATCTTTGAAGTAAAAGACGAGTTTGCGCAGGAATTTGGCAGGGCGACGCAAAAGACAATGGAGGAAATTTACACGCTAAATGTGCCGCTTAAAACATCGCTAAATATCGCTAAAAACTGGGGTGAGCTAAAATAGATAGATAAATTTTGCTGGAGCTTTTAAGATGATTAGCTCCTGCTTTATACTTAAAAAATAAAGTTGTAGTTTATAGCTATATCTTTGGACTTTTATACTTTTGCAGAAAGCAAATGACATCAATCAAATAAGCCAGCAAGCAGCCCAACGCGTAACATGCGATGTCGCTAACGTCAAATGTTCCACCAAAGACTATGCGTATTATTAAATTATGAATATCTAAAATTTCAAGTACTTTAAAGTATTGTAAAATTTCTATAAATAGCGAGAAGATAAATATTTCAAATGCTAAAATTTTTGGTGCAGTTTTAAATATAGCTCGTCCAAATGCGTAAAGCATCACCGCAACTAGCACATCACCCAAATAATGGCGCACGAAGCCACCTTTGACAAAAACTGCGATAAAAATTTCGATTGCTAAAATCACGATTGCTACGACTAAAAAGGGCAATCTAGCTCGCAAGCCATGTCTCATTTTCTCGTATTGAAAAGATTTGTATATTTTTCGTTTTACTTGCATTTTTTTATTTATTTGAAATTTTACTTTTTTATAAATTAGAAATGATATCCATACCATCTTTAAAGCCAGGATTGTGCTGGATATATTTCTCGCCCACAAATGTATTTATAACTTCTGCCTTATGCTCATTAAAAAGAGCATTTCATTAGGTTTTACTTGAAATTGCCAAAACCCAGCTATTTCATGAATTGTAACAGATAATAGCAATATTGCCAAATAAAGAAAATTTCTTAATTTTAAAATTCTTTGACAAGAAATATCAATCAAAATAGCTTTTGAAAGTATTTTTCAGACACTTAATAACTTTTTGGTTTAAAAATAATGAAATTTATGGATTAAAATTTTTCTATCAAATCTTTAAAAATTTCATAAAGTTTATTTACTTCATCAACACTAACTCGCTCGTTTTTAGCGTGTATGCGGTCGTTTATGACGCCAAATTCTATCGCATCTACACCAAATTCAGCAAAGTGCCTTGCATCACTCGTGCCGCCCTTTGTATTTAGAACCGGCATGACTCCGGTGATCTTTGTGACAGAAGCTATTAAATTTTTTACGATTTTGCTATCTTTGTTTGTTAAAAATCTCTTTGAGCTTTGCTTTATACTAAGCTCGTAATCAAGCCCTTTTAAGACCTCTCTAAGATAGCTCTCAACGTCATTTACGTCAGTTAAATTTGAGTTTCTCACATTAAACATTATGCTAAGCTCACTTGGCGTGACGTTGCAAACTTGCATGCCACCTCTAATATCAGTTATCACAATCTTGCTTGGACTAAAAAACTCGCTCCCAGCGTCCATATCGTGATCAGCTATTTTATTTAAAAGTGGAGCTATCAAATTTACCGGATTTACGCACTTTTCAGGATACGCCACGTGCCCTTGAACGCCCTTTATCACGATCTTGCCATTTATTGAGCCACGTCTGCCAACTTTTATGCTATCGCCAAATTCTTTATCGCAAGTTGGCTCAGCCACTACACAAAATTTTGGCAAATCATTTATTTCGCGCAAATATTCAAGTACTAAAGGCGTGCCATATGTGCCATCGCCCTCTTCGTCGCTTGTTAAAATAAGGCTTAGCTTGCCATCAAATTTCGCATCTTTAGCAGCGTAAACAAAAGCAGCCACGCCACTTTTCATATCCTGTGCACCTCTTGCGTAGATGTAGCCATCTTTTTCTAGTGGAGTAAATGGCTCACTATCCCAGCCCTCACCTGGAGGTACGACATCGACATGTCCTGCAAAAGCTAGATGCTCGCCGTCTCCATAAATTTTAGAAAGTATGAGATTTTTGGTACCATTTTTTTCTATAAATTTCGCCTCAAAATCAGGCAAAAATCTAGCGATAAATTCTAAGCTTCCAGCATCATTAGGTGTGATAGAGCGAAAGCTTAAAAGCTCTTTTAAAAAGCTAATTATCACTAAGTGCCTTATGAGCCGGCACGCTCTGGTGCACCAAAGTAAAAGCCCTGGAACTCATCTACACCGATTTCTTTACAGATTTCAAATATCTCTTTTGAATGCACATATTCAGCAATAGTTTTTATACCAAGGTCTTTTGCAAATGCCACGATCGCACTTGCGATAGAGTGTGAATCTTTATTTATGTCTATATCTTTTATAATAGAGCCGTCGATCTTCACATAGTCAGGCTTAATCTTTATAATGTAAGAAAAATTTGAATATCCTGAACCAAAATCATCAATAGCAATCTTTGCGCCCATGCTTTTTACACGCTCGATAAAATTTGAAACTCTCTCTAAATTTTTAAGCTCTTCATCTTCAACGATCTCAAATACTACTCTGCCAGCAACATTGTGTTTATTTAATAAATTTAAAACAAGTGAGCTAACATCACCATCAATCATATCTCTACTGCTTAAATTTATAGAAAGTACTAAATTCTTATCCTCTACAAGCTGCTTAAAACACTTTTTAATGAGTTGTTTCTCAAGATCAGCATAACGCTTAATACGCTTTGAGATATCTAAAAAGACATTTGGTGATATAACGTCGCCTCTATCTAAAAGTCTTATCAAGCATTCGTATTTTACAGGTACCTTTTGGTCATTAACTATCGGCTGAAAATAAGGAACAATATTGTTATTTATAGTGGCGTATTGTATCAGTTTAGAGCGTTCTATTTGAGTTGCGTATTCCTCTTTTTGATTTAGCCCTTTGAAGTAGCAAACATAGTCTTTATCTTGCTCTTTTGCTGTTTTTAACGCTATTGTTGCTTTTCTTAGTGTTTGGTCACTATCAAGAGCAAAGCCTATTGTACTATGTATCTCGATACCTTCTATCTCTCTACCATCTTCATCGACTATACTTAGCATACGGCCTTTAAAAATTTCTATCAAATCTTCAACCATATCTTCATATCTATCGATAAAGCTATCGCTATCTTCTACCAGAGCAAACCTATCTGCTTCTATGCAGTAAGCTTTCATATTCTCATCTTTGGCAAATTCACTGATCAAATCAGCCATCTTGACCAAAATCTGATCACATGCAAATTTACCGTAAAAGTCATTCATCTTACCAAAATCATCAATATCTATAAGCACTACTTTAGGATTTTCATAGCTATTAATATCACGCACCAATGCTGTTTTATTTAAAAGTCCAGTCATTGGATCGATATAAAGCTTTTCTCCAAGCTCTTCTATCTGTTTTTTAGCATCTGTTTTTAATGCATTATAGTTATTTTTTTCTTTTATATATTTAACCGCATACCATATACAAGTAGATAAAGCAACTATTGCGCCAACGAAGCTTAAGATAAATGTTAAAGCCATATTGTTTAAAAGCCACTCAAAAAAGTACTCATCATGCGCACCAGTAATACGTTGATCGACCTTTCCTTTAAAGCCTAATATATACTCTCCAACTGGCACAAACATACAAACTTGAGCAGCATTTTCTGGCAAAATTTTTGCCCAAAAATAATCTTTTTGGAAATTATGAGCAAAGATATTTCCACAGCTTTTGTCGTTAAACTCTTGATTTATTATTCTTTTATCTGAAGACGCTACGACCTTGTATCCATTTTTATTATCATCCTTTAATAAAAGAACATCACCCATAGCACTATCGTTAATGTAAGATTGGAAATTTGCGACATCATATTTGCTGACATTTTTGAAATAATCAACATATTGATATGTCAAATAATCAACTTTCTTTCGAAGATTAAAACCATTTTCAGCAGAAGCATTATTAAATTTAAAATAAAAAACTGCCAGGTTTTCGACTAAAAAAATACTTCCCAAAACAAACACTAAACCTATAATCGTTTTAGTGATGTTTAGATTTTTACCCGTTTGCTCGTCCTTGTTACTCAAAAGTTACTTCCCTTATTTTGTGTACTTGCCCTGATTATATCAACCTTAAAATAAATTTTAACTTTTAGGAATAAGTTAAAGCCTGACTATTTTAGCTCCATATCCACCTTGATTTGCCGGTGCGTCAAAAAATTCTTTCACACTTGGATGCTCTTTTAAGAAATTTTTAACTGCAAAGGCAAGCTTGCCAGTACCGATGCCGTGAAATACGCTAACCTCATCAAATCCCATAACAAGACTATCTGAGATAAATTTATCAAGTTTTGCTATCGCCTCGTCAGCTCTCATGCCGTGCAGATCAATCGAGAGTGAGGCAGTTTTTGGTTTATCGACATTTAGGCTCACGCCGCCTTTTTTAGGCAAGACTACTTCGTTGCCATTTTTTCTTAAAAGCTCTAGTGGTACACGTAAATTTATGCCATTTGACTCGATCATTGCATCGTTTTTAGAGATGCTTAAAACCGTACCTTTTATATTTTCATACTTCACTCTATCGCCTACTTTTAGGCTCTCGCGCTCAGTTTTTTTAGGCTTAACGATGGCAGCTTTTTTCTCATTTGCCACATTTAGAGCTCTTTGCTTGTCTTTTATGTCCTTGAAATTTATAACAGCTTTTGCCGCATTTATCGCTTCATAATACTCTTTTTCAAGCTTTGAAATAGTCGCATTTAGCTTGATCTCATTTTTCTCTTTTAGCTCTTTTTGCTCCTCAAGCAAATGCTCCAGCCGCTCCTCTTTTGCCGTGACCTCTTTTATGCCCTCATTAAGCTTGGTTTGTAAATTTAGCGTCTTTGTGATGATCTCGTTTAAATTCTCTTTATCTTCGCCGTAAATTTTCTTTGCCTGCGCCACTAAATTTTGAGATATGCCGTATCTTGCCGCCGTTTCAAAGGCATAAGACTTGCCGATCGTACCCTTTAGAAACTCAAATTTAGGCCTTTGAGCCGCCTCGTCGTAAAGTGCCGCCACTAGCTCAACCTCTGGATTCTTAGCTAGCAACATCGCAAGGCGCTTGTGGTGGGTCGTGATGATCATTTTGATATCTTGAGTGATGAGACGCTCTATCATGACGCCATACAAGCTCGCAGCCTCCTCAAAGTCGGTGCCAAGCTCGATCTCGTCAATGCCGATGATGATCGATTTTTTAGTAAAAAGCCTTGCAAAGTGCACCATCCTGCCAGCAAAGGTCGAGATGTCGTTTTTCACACTTTGCGGATCTTCGATGATTGCGTCAAATTCTTTAAAAGAGCCGATCGTTGAGCGATTTGCGTCGATACGCATAGGCAGCAGATACTTTGCAAGTAGCGTGGCTGAGATGATCGATTTTAAAAGCATCGACTTACCGCCAGCATTTACACCGGTTATTAAAAGCACCTTTTTGCTAAAATCCACGCTCACGCTTTTTGGGTTTTTAAGCGCTGGATGGGCAAATTTCTCAAGCTTGATAACGTGCGAGCTATTTGGCAAAACAAACTCATAGTCACGCGATCTAGCCAAATTTACGCGCGCCTGATATGCGTCAAACTGATCAAAAGCGTTATTTATAAATTTCAAAAAAAGCAGGCTCTTGCTCATCTGCAAGCTAAATTTCTTACAGTGCTCAAAAATGATCTCCTCTTTTCTATCAAGTAGCTCGCTTTGCTCCTTTTTTAGGCGCTCAGTGCTTGCAGGTGCGACGTAGAAGTAGCCGCCTGAGCTTCTAGCGATCACGGTGCCTTTTAGGGCATGGTTAAAGCCGCCACGCACCAAAAGTGCCTCTTGCGAGTTGATGTAGTGCGTCTGGGTATCGACTAGATAGGGCGTGATATGCTTTGAGTAGATGAGCTTTTTAAGTTCAGCGTCGATCTGGCGTTTTTTCTCGCTAAATGCTTGCTTTATCGCCTGAAATCTCTCATCCACGCTGTCGCTAAACTCGCCGTTTTCATCAAAGCTGTTTGCTATCTGGCTCATCGCTTCGGGGATTTCAACCTTAGCTATCCACTCGCCAAGCCTGCCTTCAAATTTTTGCTTTTTTAGATATGAAAAATACTTAATGATCTTTGCAAATTCGTAAATTTCACTGATGTGAAGTACTGCTTGTTTGTTAAGTCTCATAAGCGCGTCATCAAGCTCTTTTATCTCGTCAGGCGCCTTAAAATCATACTTTGAAAGCTCACTGATGTTTTCAAAGTGGATTTTGCTGTCGCCTTGTAAAAATAGCGGTTTTTGCCTTGCCAAAAAGGAGTTAAATTTCTCTAAATACTCGCCCAAATCGAGCTTTAAAAATATCTCTTCAGTCATTGCTCGCAACTTTTTATAGGCACGATAACGCCTGAGAGCTCGCTAAATTCTCTTTTAGCTAAAAATGACGCCGTACCAAATTCATAGTTAAATTTCTCAGAGCTTACGTTGTATTCACCACATTTTAGCACTTTGCCCTGTTTAAAATCGCTAACTAGCTTTGAGATAGCATCCTCGTTTTTTGATAAATTCTCTTCGTAAAAATAGACGCAAATAAAGATCGCTACAAGCACCGCGCTAACGAGCGCTTTTATACCTTTGCCGATTTTTTCATCTTTTATCGCCCAGATCGCTCCAAAAAGTACGATCAAGCCAGCAATTAGGATCAAATTTCTTACCATTTCACGCCTTTATACTTTGCGATAAGCTCTTTGTAAAGCTCAGCATGAGGCTCGATCTTTTCTAAAATTTCAGCCTTAACCTCACTGATATCTTGTTTTTCAACTAACAAGCAAACAGCCATATACGAGGCATTTGGCAGCATATCTTTTATCTGAGCGCTATTTAGCTTTTGCGACCTTGCAAGCGCTATTAAGATATCTTTTTTGCCTAAATTTATAAGGGTAGAAATTTCATCCTCGCTTAGCTCTTTTTCTTTTATCTCTTTTAAAATTTCATTTTCATCTTGAGGCTTGAAATTACTTAGATCCATTAATATCCGCCTCTTAGCTGCACGCTGATATCGCCCGCTCCAAAGCCAACTACGATGCCATCACTTAGGCGGTTTTTCACGCCAAATTCATCTGTAAATTCTATCCCCTCTTCTACCCTCTCGACCTTGTCTGTAAAGATCGGGTTATACTCGCTAAACTCGCTCTTCATATCAACTTCAATCGGATTTTCTCCAGCTGCATAAACTGGCAAAATGACAAGCTCATCAACGCCTTTAAAGCACTCTTTAAAGCCAGGTAAATTTGTGCTAAGTCTTGTGTAGCGGTGTGGCTGAAATATCGCTGTAACACTGTTTATGCCTAAAATTTTGGCGTATTCAAAGACTGATTTTAGCGTTGCTTTTATCTCGGTTGGATGGTGCGCGTAGTCGTCGATTAGGACGAAATTTTTGTTTGCGCTAAGGATGTCAAAACGCTTTTTGATGCCTTTAAAATTTAGTAAATTTTCTCTGATGTCTTTAAGCGGTGTCTCATGCATCGCAGCAAGAATAGCCAAAGATGCGTCTATGGCGATGTGCTCACCCATGCCAAAGGCTTCAAATTTGCCTAAATTTTTAAGATTAAAGCTGGTGTATGGCTGATAGTCTCTTACCACCATCCTAAGCTCCGTGATGTCGGTGCTTGGGTAAAGCCTGATCGCATCAAGCTTAAGCGTGCTTAAAAACTCGTCCTCAGCGTTTATCACTCTAACCTTCGCGCGCTCTAAAAAGCCCTTGTATGCTGCGTAAAATTTAGCTAGATCATAATCGTAGTGCTCCATGTGCTCTGGCTCTGCGTTTGTGACGATGGCTAGATATGGGTTTGAGTTTAGAAAGCTAGAGTCGCTCTCATCAGCCTCAAATACGACGTTATCGCTTTTAGCGTAGCGCATATTTGAGCCAAACTGCTTTGAGATGGCGCCGATGATGACTGAGCCTTCGATAAGGCTTGCTAGCATCGCTGAAGTAGTACTCTTGCCGTGCGCGCCAGCTACCGCAAAGACGCACTTATCCTCAAGCACATAAGGCAAAATTTCTTTTCTTGAAAAGCACTTTATGCCCTTTCGTCTGGCCTCCACTAGCTCGATATTATCCTCTTTTATCGCAGCTGAATAGACCACAAAGTCTTGGTCTTTTATCGCCTCTTTGCAGTGCGGCGTGATGACCTCGATACCTTCATCTTTTAGCTCAAGCGTCGTTTTACTCTCTTTGATGTCACTACCGCTTATCTTGTGGCCTTTTTCGTGTAAAAATCTAGCGATGGCTGAGATGCCGATGCCGCCGATGCCGATGAAATGGACTTTTTTGATCTCGTTGTTTAGCTCTTGCAAATTTTATCCTTAAGTTTTTCGTGATTTTAACAAAAACTACTAAATTTAAGGCTGAAAATGGCTTTTATTTGCTTAAGCTAAAGCTTTCATCTATCAGATCAAAAACTGTTTTTTGTGAGATTTTGGAGTTTAAATTTACACTTATCCAGTGCTTTTTGTTCATATGATATGCCTTAAAAATTTGCCGCTCATCAACTAGTACCATGGCTAGATCTGGGCTGCATTTTAGATTTAAAACTTCTATCATCTCGTCACTTTCAAGACCAAGCTTGCTAGCGCTTAACTGCATAAGTAGTGCAAACCACTTCTCATTTTTCTTGTGACGAAAGGCACTAAAATTTGGATATTTTGGGAAAATTTGCTCGCCTAAAACGTTAAATTTCTCTTTTATATATTTTTCAATCTCGCTTCGTTTCAAATTTCACTCCAAAATTCTTTTAAAAAGCGATCATTATCATAGTTGTGATGGCACATTACTCAACTCACAATTGTGATAACTTTTGCTAAATTTGCTCTTTTCTGCCTAGGCACAGCGTTTTATCTTTTAAATTTAGCCTCTATCTGCATAAAACCCCAAGTGCTTCTAGCCTCGCTAAGCTCCTTTTTGCTAAGCTCATCTATCATCATCTCTTCATTTTTTCCGAGCCTATTTTTAACTTCACCAAACGGATTAATAAGCATCGAATCGCCGTAAAAGCTCCACTGCGCATCCTCACTTTTATGGCTTCCTACGCGGTTTACGCGGAGCACGTAGACGTTGTTTGTAAAGGCTCTAACCTTTAAAAGCTCCTCCCAGCGCGCCTGCGAGAAAAATGTACAAGCCGTTGGCACGAGCACGATATCGACCTTCTTAGCGCTCATATACGCCCAGCACACATCAAAGTGCGCCTCATAGCCAAACATGACGCCGACCTTAAATTTATCATATGTAAAGACAGGCAAATTTAGCTCATCGCTTGTGTTATTAAAGAATTTCGCCTCATTCCAGTGAGCGTAAGGCATGAGAATTTGCTGATCATATAGCTTGACTTGTGTTGGGGTAAATTTGGCTAGACTTTTAAAAATTTCCTTGCCTTTTAGATTTACAATGGGTGCAACGATATTTAGATCATACTTTTTTGCCATTGCAAAAAGAGCCTCTTTTTTGCGCTCGCTCTGCTCTTTTATAAGGCTTTTTGGCATGCTAATGAGCTCTTTAAAAAAGCTATTTAGCACGTATTCGCCAAGGACAACAAGTCTTGCGTTTTCGTCCGCACAAATTTTTAGGTAATAATCAAGCCTAGCTTCGCTTAAAGGCTGCGTTGGTAGCTGAAGAGCACAAATTCTACTCATCATCCACCTGCTTTATGCTAAGTTTTGCATTTTCTAAAATTTCTCTTGCTTCATTTAAAAGTTTTTTGCCTTGTTCGTGCAGCTTTATGCTATTTTCTAAGCTCACATCATCTTTGTTTAGATCGTTTAAAATTTTATCTGCTAGGGCTAATTTTTCTTCAAAGCTTTGCTCTTTTTGCTCCATTTTCTATCCTTTTAATATATTTTTTATATATCCATCAAATTTTTCTATCTCGACCAAAAAGGCGTCGTGGCCGTAGTTGCTATCTATCTCTACAAAATTTGTATTCTCTCCTCGCCCCATCTCACAAAGCGTGTCATAAATCTCTCTCATGCAGCACGGCGGAAAGAGCAGATCGCCTTTGAAAGCAATTAGATGCAAATTTGCTTTGATCGGCGCAAGGGCGTCTTTTAGGTTGTCATAGTGTCTTGTACAGTCAAAGATGTTCATCATTTTTACGATGTATAGGTAGCTTAGTGGGTCAAACCTCTTTGGGAAGTTGTAGCCGTTGTACTCCATGTAGCGATCCACCTGAAAGCGCCCAGAAAGCTCGTAAAGACCGTCAGTTTCTACGTAGTTTCGTCCAAATTTCTCATCCATACTATCAGGGCTTAAAAAGCTTATATGGCCCGCCATCCTGCCGTAAGCCATACCTTTTAGACCATTTTTTCTTATCAATTCCGCGTCGTATTCGCCGTTTTTGAAATTTTCATCGTTTAAAATGGCTTCGATGGCGATTTTGTTAAACGCTATCGCCCATGGCTTAGTCTGGTAGGTGCTTGCTAGCATTATGATATCTTGTGCAAATTCTGGAAACTCGATAGCGTAGCAAAGTGCCTGCATACCACCAAGACTACCGCCTATCACGGCTCTTGCTCTCGTGATGCCAAGCTCGCTAAATAGCCTCATCTGCGCCTTTACCACGTCGCTTATGGCAAGGACTGGGAAATTTAGCCTATACTCTTTGCCGCTACTTCGATCAACGCTTAGCGGCGAGGTCGAGCCAAAGCACGAGCCTAAGATATTTACGCAAATAACGTAAAATTTATCCGTATCGACCGCCTTTTTACTGCCTATTAGCCCGTCCCACCAGCCAGCTTTCTCATCGCCTGCGTATGTGCCAGCAGCGTGGTGCGAGCCAGTTAGGGCGTGACAAATCACGATAACGTTGCTTTTATCAGCATTTAGCGTGCCGTAAGTCTCGTAAATAAGCTTGAAATTTGATAGCATACGGCCACTCTCAAGATAGAGTGGCTCGTTAAATTTAATAGTTCTAGTTTGCAGGTCTAACACTAATTAACTTTGTAGTTTGGTGCCTCGTGAGTGATAACTACGTCATGGACGTGGCTCTCTTTTAGTCCTGCGCTTGTTATCTCGACAAATTCAGCTCTTTCTTGAAGAGTTGGGATGTCTTTTGCGCCAACATAGCCCATAGCGCTTCTTAGGCCGCCTATTAGCTGATGTATCACATCTTTTATGCTGCCAGCAAATGGCACACGGCCTTCGATGCCTTCAGGCACAAGCTTGTCTTGAGCGGTGCCCTCTTGGAAGTAGCGGTCCGAGCTGCCCTTTGTCATAGCGCCTATTGAGCCCATGCCACGATATACTTTATACTGGCGACCTTGGAATGTTATAAGCTCACCTGGGCTCTCCTCGCAACCTGCAAGCAAGCTACCAGCCATAACGCAAGCTGCACCTGCTGCAAGGGCTTTTGCCACGTCGCCTGAGTATTTTAAACCACCATCAGCAATAACTGGGATGCCGTATTTTGCTGCTTCGCTTGCGCAGTCATCAATCGCTGAAATTTGAGGCACGCCAACGCCAGCAACGATCCTTGTAGTACAAATAGATCCTGGTCCGATGCCCACTTTTATGCCGTCTGCTCCTGCTTCTGCTAGGTCTTTTACGGCTGCTGGGTTTGCGATATTGCCAGCTACGACATCGACATTAAAATTTGCTTTTACCTCTTTTAAAGTGTCGATGATGCCCTTTGAGTGGCCGTGAGCTGAGTCGATGACGATGACATCTACGCCAGCATCGACTAGCGCTTTAGCGCGGTCTATCTGACCCACGCCAATAGCCGCAGCCACGCGAAGTCTGCCATAGCTATCTTTGTTTGCGTTTGGATACTCTTTACGTTTTTTTAGATCTTTTATGGTGATAAGGCCGTCAAGTCTGCCGTCTTTATCGACGATAGGTAGCTTCTCAACCCTATTTTGAGAGAAAATTTTCTCCGCATCATCAAGCGTGCAGCCCTTTGGTGCAGTGATAAGTGGCGCTTTTGTCATGCGGTCTTTTACCAAAGTGCTCATATTTGTCTCAAATCTCAAATCGCGGTTTGTTAAAATTCCTATTAGTTTGCGGTCTTTGTCGATGACTGGAACGCCTGAAATATGAAGATCTGACATAAGGCTTAGAGCTTCAGCCACGGTTGCTTCTGGATTTATAAAGATAGGATCGATGATGACGCCACTTTCGCTTTTTTTGACGCGTTTGACCTCTTTTGCTTGGCTTTCGACATCCATATTTTTGTGGATGACGCCGATACCGCCGAGCCTTGCCATCATGATAGCAGTTCTATGCTCAGTCACCGTATCCATCGCAGCAGAGACGATCGGGATATTTAGCGTGACATTTTTGCTGATCCTGGTTTTTACATCAACTTGCTTTGGCAAAATTTCAGAGTATTGCGGCACAAGAAGCACATCCTCAAATGTTAAAGCTCTCTTTACTATCTTCATATTTTTATCCTTTTATTAAATTTTCTAGGCTCTTAGCACCATTTATCAAGGTCTGTTCGTCCCACGCTTTTGCGATGAGCTGAGCGCTCACGTTTAAATTTTGATCATCTTTGCCAACTGGCACAGAGATAGCTGGTAGGCCTGCTAAATTTACGCTGATAGTGTAAATGTCGCTTAGATAGGCCTGAAGCGGATCGCTGTGTGCTCCAAATTTATAAGCTGTGCTTGGAGCAACTGGCATGAAGATGAGATCATTTTCTTCTAAAATTTTCTCGTACTGAGCTTTTATATGCGCTCTTGCTTTTTGCGCTTTGATGTAGTAAGCATCGTAGTATCCGCTACTTAGTACAAATGTACCAAGCAAAATTCTTCTTTTTACCTCTTCGCCAAAGCCCTCTGAGCGTGAATTTACATATAGCTCTTTTAAATTTCTAGCCTCTGCGCATCTGCCGTATCTTACGCCATCGTAGCGGCTTAAATTTGCGCTTGCCTCTGCAGTTGCGATGATGTAGTAAGCTGCGACGTCATATTTTGAGTCTTCAAAATTTGTGTAAGTTACGCTGTGACCGTGTGATTTTAGCTTCTCGATTGCTAGATTTAAAGCAGCTTTTGTCTGCTCGCTTGCGTTTTCGACGTAGTTTTTAATGACGCAAATTTTTAGTTTTTTGTTGCCATCTATCTTGTCGCTAATGCTCACAAATGGCACATCTGCGCTCGTGCTATCTTTTGGGTCATGTCCAGCGATAGCATCATATAAAATGGCTGCGTCTTCTACGTTTTGAGCGATCGGGCCTATTTGATCAAGACTGCTTGAGTAGGCACCAAGGCCATATCTGCTCACTCTGCCGTAAGTTGGCTTAAGTCCCACGCATCCGCAAAATGCCGCTGGCTGGCGGATCGAGCCACCAGTGTCGCTACCAAGTGCTGCGACTGCAAGACCAGCTGCGACTGCTGCTGCTGAGCCACCACTACTGCCACCTGGGACGTGAGCATGATTTAGTGGGTTTAGTGTTTTGCCGTAAAATGAGCTCTCAGTCGTGCTTCCCATCGCAAATTCGTCCATATTTGTGCGACCAAATGGAGCTAAATTTTTGCTAAGTAGCTTCTCGATAACGGTTGCGTTATAAGGTGCTACGTAGCCTTGTAAAATTTTAGAAGCACTTGTGACGCTCCAGCCTTTTACTTGGATGTTGTCTTTTATAGCGATAGGCACGCCCTCGCCTAGTTTTGCGATCTCTAAATTTGCTAGCTGCTCGACATAAGCGCCAAGCTCTTTTTCTTTTATGATCTTTGCCTCAAGCTCGGCTCTTAAATTTCTTATCTCTTCAGCTGAAAATTTCAAAGCTTCTTTTAAAGTTACCACTATTTTTATCCTTTAAATTTATTAACCAAAAATATGCCAAACAAGCTAACAACGACCACCGCGGCGATCGTTGCTATTATGATAGTTGCGCTTACTGGCTCACTTAGCACTTATGACCTCTTCACATCTTGGGCATAGCGCATCTTCTTTGCTAGCATTAAATTTCCAGCATCTTGGGCATTTGTGAAGGTTGCTTGCTATGATTTTAAATTTATCACCCTCAAGCTCAAACTCAGCTAGTGGCTCGCTATCATCGTAAGGTCTAACCGAGCTTACCATGTAAAGATCAGCCACTTCGCGCTCGTCATAGCTTGTGATGTTGTGGCTTGTGGTCTCTAGGCTTAGCTCTAGAGTTGATTTTATCTTTTTGTCCTTTTTAAGAACGTCCACGATCTCGTTAAATTTCTCCCTGCTGGCAAAAAGCAGCTCATCTTCAAAACTAAGATCAAAAATGATTGGCTCATAGACTAAGTCAAACGCGTCTTTTGCGTCGCCTTTGATGATCTTTGGAGCGTAGTCCATCACCTCATCGACGGTGTAAGTAAGCGTTGGAGCGATGAGTGGCAAAAGTGCCTTTGTAATGATCGCCATTGCGCTTTGAGCCGACCTTCTTCTTGGGGCGTCTTTTGCGTCGCAGTAAAGCCTATCTTTGCAAACGTCAAGATATACGCCGCTAAGATCGGCTGATAAGAAATTTAAAAGGATATTAAAGCCCTTTGAAAAGTCATAATTTCTAAAGCAAGCGCTCGCCTCATCAAAGACCTTTTTAGCGCGTGCTAAGATCCACTTATCAAGGATGTTAAACTCTGTATTTAAGCTTTCAAGGTCATTTACGTTTGCTAGTAAGAAGCGGATCGTGTTGCGGATTTTGCGGTACTGCTCGCTGATTTGCTTTAATATATCTTCGCTTATTTTTAAATCGCTCGAGTAATCACTCATGCCAACCCAAAGGCGCAAAATTTCTACGCCATGAGTCTTGGCCACGTCTTGTGGAGCGATGACGTTACCCTTGCTCTTACTCATCTTCTCGCCCTTAGCATCGACTGTGAAACCGTGAGTTAGGATGCTCTCGTAAGGTGCGTGAGAATTTATAGCTGTGCTTACTAGAAGCGAGCTTTGAAACCAACCGCGGTGCTGATCTGAGCCCTCTAGATACATGCTTGCAGGGTATTTGCCAGCATCGTAGTTGTCGCTTTGTAAGACCGCGTGCCAAGTCGAGCCGCTATCAAACCAAACATCAAGGATGTCCATCATTTTTTCTAAATTTTCAGCCTTGTATTTTGAGCCTTTTGGTAAAAGCTCGTCTATACTTAGCGCCCACCACGCATCAGCGCCTTTTTCTTTAAAAATGCCTGCGATGTGGTCTAAAATTTCACTATCAAATATAACTTCTTTTGTCGCTTTATCTCTAAAAAACGCGATCGGAACGCCCCAGTCACGCTGACGAGAGATACACCAGTCTGGGCGATTTTCTATCATTGAGCCTATTCTTTTTATACCAACGCTTGGATAAAATTTAACCCTTTCAAGCTCCTCGCGTGCTGTTTGTCTAAGTGTTTTTCCACCTAGTTTAGCCTCATCCATAGCTATAAACCACTGCTTTGTGGCTCTATAAATAACAGGCTTATGCGTTCTCCAGCAAAATGGATAAGAGTGCCTAAATTTAGAGACGCTAAGTAAATTTTTGCCAAGTAGCTCTAAAATTTTCTCATTTGCTTTAAAGATGTGCATACCGACAAACTCGTCTACCACGTCGCTTCTAAATAGTCCATGATGTTTTAAGCTCTCATCGTAGCAGCCACCATCATCAACCGGCATCAAAATTTCGCTAAAACCATATTTTAGGCAAACATAGTAGTCGTCCTCGCCGTGTCCTGGAGCTGTATGAACAAGTCCAGTACCCCCATCCATCATGACGTGATCGCCTAGTAAAAATTTAGACTTTCTGCCGTTTAGTGGATTTATCGCGTGAGTGTTTTCCAGTAGGCTTGATTTAAACTCTTTTTTGATCTCACCTTTGCTTAGGCCGCTTTGTACAACGCTTTCAAGTAGTGGCTTTGCAAAGATCAAATTTTCAGCCGTTAGCACGTAAATTTCATCTGGATTTAGGCTTATGGCTTGATTTGCTGGGAGTGTCCAAGGCGTAGTCGTCCAGATGACAGCACTGGCCTCTTTTATACCAAGCTTTTCTAGTGCGTCACTGTCAAGCTCAAATGCTACGTAAATAGAGTAGTCCTCTTTCTCCTCGTACTCGACCTCAGCTTCAGCTAGCGCCGATCTAGCCGCCCAGCTCCAGTAAACTGGCTTGCTTCTCTCTACCAAAAGACCCTTTTTAGCGATCTCGCAAAGTGCTTTGTAGATGTCAGCCTCAAACTCAAATTTCATCGTCATGTATGGATTTTCAAAGTCGCCGATGATGCCAAGGCTTTTAAATTCATTTCGCTGAATGTCTATAAATTCTCTCGCGTGCTGCCTGCAAAGCTCCCTGATCTCGACCTTGCTAAGCTCTTTTTTCTTATCGCCAAGCTTTACTTCGACTTGCTGCTCGATAGGCAAGCCATGACAGTCCCAGCCTGGCACGTAGCGGACGTTTTCGCCGTAAAAATAGTGCGTTTTTGTGATGATATCTTTTAAAATTTTATTTAACGCGTGGCCGATGTGTAGGTGGCCGTTTGCATACGGAGGGCCGTCGTGGATGTTGAAGTTTTTAACCGCTTTTTGACGGTTTTTCTTCATTTTTTCATAGACCTTGCGCTCTTCGTACCATGATTTTAACCTTTGTGGTTCATTTTGTGGAAGATTTCCGCGCATCGGGAAATTTGTCTCTGGGAGTAAAAGTGTCTCTTTGTAGTCCATTTTTTACCTTGATTTTAAAATTTGCTAATTTTACACCTGTGCTGGTTAAATCACACTGAAAAATAGTATAATGAGGCAAAAAAAGGAGCTTAAAAATGAGACAAAGTATCTTGATAATAGGGGAAGATCTTGAGATAAATAGAGAATTTCTAAACTACATTTTTCAAAGCTACGAGGATCATTTTGGCGAGCTTGGAGTGGTCAGTTTTGCTCCAAAAAATAGCAAAGAGCTACCTTTTATTATCGAAAATTTATCAAAAGATTACGACTTTGTAAGCATTTTTGGCTCAGATGAAAATTTTGCCATCGCTGCAAAGATCGTAGCGACGCTAACTGGGGGCTCTCTCGAGCTAAAAGATAGCACAACTCTTGCGCTTAAAGATAGCTTAGACTACTCAAAAAATAGCTTTTTGGTCAAGCTAAATAACGCTCAGATAAATCTCATAAAAGCTAACCCGAATGAAGAGCTAGGCGAGTTTTTAATCGAATACGAGCCTGATTTTAGCTATTTCCATCTAATGGATATCGATGCAGATAGCGCGAGGATCCTTATGCTGCCACTTGCTAAAACTTACGAGGTTAATATCACTCTTGCGCAGATCCTGCCAAATTTGATACTAGTAAGGGCAAAAAGCAATAAATTTGGCCAGATCGAGAGCTTTTTACAAGGTGTAAAAACGCTATTTTCGCAAAAATTTATCCCACAAAAAGATGTGATCGAATTTATAGCAAAGAGGCTCATGCAAAAGGGGCTTAAAATTTCATTTGCCGAGTCTTGCACGGCTGGGCTTGCCGCGGCTAAATTTGCAAGATATGGCGGCATCTCAGCCAGCTTTGATGGCTCGCTAGTAACCTACGCAAATCACATAAAGCACGAGTGGCTGGGCGTTGAGGATGAAATTTTAGATACTTATGGAGCTGTTAGCGAGCCTTGCGTAAAAGCGATGGTAAAAGGCACGCTAAGCACGACAAATGCGGACTTTGCGCTTGCGATTAGTGGCATCGCTGGACCAGGTGGGGGCACAGCTAGCAAGCCAGTTGGCACAGTATATGTTGCAGCTGGCGATAGAGACGGTAACATCGAGGTTGAGAGGCTTCTTTTAAAAGGGGAGCGCAACTACGTAAGAGAGCAAAGCGTGCTAAGTGCCTATCTATGCTTGCTTCGCCTAAAAAGTGAGATATTTTTTGCTTAAAATTTGCCTTTAAAATCTTGCGTGAAATTTAGCTAGCCAAAAATTTTTATACTAAAAGATCAAAAAGCCAAATTTAGGAAGCTAAAAATATTTAAAAGATATTGTTGTTCGCCATTTCTTAGTTATTTGTATTTGTACCAAGATGTAGCCGGGAGAGATAAACGCAAGCAACTCACCTTTGGATACATTGGCGCAAAATTTTGGTGGATATGCCAATAAAGAGAGTAAAGAAGTTGTCACAAAAGATAGACAAGAGCTCATAAAATACGCGACTATGTCATTTATGTGGATGACCTCATAGACCTTAGCAAAGGTAATATCCCACAAAATAGTAAGAGCGAGGGTTAGATAAATTTATAAGCGAGATTAGTAGTGGCGAGTTTGGCTCTTATGCCAAATTTATGCAAGCTTACGGCACCTCATGCCGCGCAAATTTAGTAAGACATAAGTGTATTTTTGAAAGCGGAAAATAAAGGTTTTTAAAAGGGCAACGCTTACAAAAAACTAGACAAATCGCTATTTAAGCCGCCATATAAATTTGATCTCATTTCAGCCTCAAACGTCCAAAACGAGGTAAATAAAAACGCAGTTACAGGCGAACTAGCCGTTATAATGTAAAAACCAAAGCCCCAAGCTAGTCAAAACGCTTGGGGCATAAAAATAAAACTAAATTTTTATCTTTTTACAAGATAAAACGCTAGCACATAGCCCATATATCAGAACGCAAAGGCTAACACTTAGTCCAAAGACGCTAAGAGCGGCGGTCTGACTAAAAGAGAGGGTAAAAAAGGATATAAAGCTCGTGATAAATGCGCAAAATATCCCATAAATTCGCTCTTTTTCGCTAAGGCTCGCATTTAGCGCAAATATCATGTAATCAATCCCCACAGCGCTTGCAAGGATTAGCCCAAAGACGCCAAAAATGCTTAAATTTACGCCAAAAACGGCAAAGACAAAGAGTGTAAGAAGCACGCCAAAGATGATGACGCCCATCACAAGTGCCGAAACAATTGCGCTAAAGTAAAACCATAGCAGTAAAAAGGCGATCACAAGTGCTGCTATTTTTAGCTTTAGAGCAAGCTCTTTTGCCTGAGTTAGGCTTTCATTTAGCGAGTCAGCGAAATTTAGACTAAAGGCGTTGTGGCGCTCTAGAACCTCATCACTTGCTGCCCCTTTTACAAAGCCACTCACGTAAGCCACACTTGTATTTTCATCAAGCATAAATTTCTTAAAATCCTTCATTGATTTTAGAGCTAAAATTTCTTTTTTAAATCTTCGACTCCAATCTTTGCTTTTGAAATGGCTAGAACTGCGATATTTTCTTTATGAGAAAGACAGATTTTACCTCGCATCTTTGCTTTAAATTTTAAGTAGCGAGATATTTTAAATGAGTTTTGTTTTATTAAATTTGGATATTTTTTTAGCCTTCTGCGATCTTTTTTATCTAGCATTTTTGGGCTAAATTTCTCACCGCAAAAGCTGATAAAAAGATGGATTTCACCCCTTTTTATAGGCATTTAATCTCTTTTTATAATTTTCATCAAACTCTAAGGCTTTTTCAAACTCGTCAGTAAATGCTCTAAGACGATCATTTTTTTGCTGGTTTTCATCGCCAAATGATCTAATACGTGGCGTATAAATAATCTTATCTTTTCTAAAATCAGCCTCTTTTAGATCAAAGTTTAAATTACTCATTTTGCTATTTAAGATATGCAAGGCACATTTTCTTGGCCCAAAGATAAAATTTTGCCCGTTTAAGGGCTTTAGGCTTCTTACTAAAATGCCGCCATAAAGTGATGGCTCGCTTTTAAAAGATATGTCGAAGCCAAAATTATGAAAGTAAATCTCTCCAGCTTCACACTGCCTTTTATAAGTATTTGCGTCAAAACAAGTATAAATTTCAAGCTCGCTAAATTTATACTCTTTGCCAGAAACAATTAAAACTTTACTTTGCATAAGCTCGCATAAAAAGCTCTGAAATTTCTCGTCAAAAAACTCTTTAAAACCAGTAGTCCCAACTATCTCTTGTTTTATATTTTTATCTAAAATTTTAAAGTTATTTTGTTTGAGCAGATCAAATTTTTCTTTATCAAAATGACTTTGCTCTAAAAATTTACTAAGCACTGCCACTAGATCAAATTTAGCAAAATGGCTTTTAAGTAGCTCGCCAGCTAGCATCTTTGCTCCTAAGTTTTTATATATTTTAAAGGGTTTGAACTTTACAAGCTAATCTTTGATGAAATTTTACCAGCTGCCACTTGCCCCACCTCCGCCAAAACCGCCTCCGCCGCCACTAAAGCCACCACCTCTTGAACTGCTTGAATGGCCACTGCCACTGCTATTTGAGTCTGATCTATCGCACCCGAAATCACTGTGTGTATTTTTGCTTTGAGTATTTTTTTTAAAGGCATTTTTTAAAATAATAAAAAATATTACAAATACAATGGCAAAGACAATGAAGTAATTTTGCACGCCAAAAAATTGCTCAAATACCGTAGATATAAGCCCTGCAAAACACGCACTAAAGCCAACTCGCATAAAAAATTTACCTAAAAAGCCAGAGACAAAACACGAGATCATGCCAGCAAAAAAGGCAACTATTCCAAACGGTATCTCTTCATCATCACTCGCACTTTCAAATTCTTCGCCACTAGCCACTTTTATGATGGCTCTTATGCCCTCTATCACGCCATCACCCATATCGCCTTGCTTAAATTTAGGCACTATCACATCATTTATGATCTGGCTTGATATAGCATCAGTTAGCACACCTTCAAGTCCATAACCAACCTCTATACGTACTTTTCTCTCGTTTGGAGCGATTATTAAAAGCACTCCATTACTACTTTGTTTTTGTCCTAGCTTGTAGCCTCTAGCTATCTCAAGAGAGACCTCTTCTATGCTTTTATTTTCTAGTGATTTAAGAGTCACGATAGCAATTTGCGTCGTACTATTTTGCTCGTAATTTTGCACCAAGCTCAAAAGCTCAGCCTTCTCATTTTTAGAGAAAATTTGAGCCTCATCATTTATCTGCTCGTTAAAATTTATGGCAAAACAAAAGCAAAATGTAAAAAATAAAAGAGCAAAAATTTTCTTCATCATTTCTCAAATGAAACTTTTGGATTTATCTTCTCTTCGTTACTTATTTCAAGATTTTGTTTTGGCTTTAGCTCAGGATAAAAAGCACTTGCTATAAATTTATTTGGAAAGCTTCTAAGGGCTACGTTATACTCTTTTACAGCTTCGATATAATCATGCATTGCTACGCTTATGCGGTTTTGCGTACCTTCAAGCTGACTCTGAAGAGATAAGAAATTTTGATTTGCTTTTAGCTCTGGATAGTTCTCACTAACTGCCATAAGCCTGCCAAGTGCCAAGCCAAATGAGCTTTGTGCTGTCATAAATTCTTTCATCTTAGCTTCATCACTAAGACCACTTGCATCAACGCTTACTTGCATGCTCTTACTTCTAGCATTTGCCACATCTTCAAAAATTTTTTGCTCATGAGCTGCGTAGCCTTTTACAGTCTCAACTAAATTTGGCACAAGCTCGGCTCTTCTTTTATATTGATTTAACACCTGCGACCACTTTGCATTTACATTTTCATCAAGTGCAACAAATGAATTTATATACTTAAAAGCGCCAAAAGCAAGTGCAGCAATAACTATAATAACGGCTATTAAATTTTTCATATTTTCTCCTTTAAGGAGCAAATATTAGTAAAACAAGACTTAAAAAATAATGTGAGTTTTAGTTTGAAATGAGTGCGAATTTACGCACTCATTTTGGGGATTAAAGATCGGTATGGATTTTATCGTCTATTTGGATATGGATAGTTTTTCCATTTATTTGATCTATGCTTGTGTAGCCTTTAAATCCAGCAGTATCATATGTATGATCTACTGTCCATTTATGAACTAGATCAACTTTTGTGATTTTATTGCCATTAGCATCAACATCACCACCTTTTATCTTAAGTACCGTGTCAGAATTATCAGTGATATCAAGGATATTTTGTGCATTAAATTTGATCTCTGTCTTTCCTTTAAGCTCAAGATTTTCAAAGCTTTCCACTTTTGAATCAAGATTAGAAATGCCTCTAAGATCAACTATTTGCTTATCAAACACCAAAGTATCATGACCTTCGCCACCTTTCATATCTTTACTTGCGTCAAATTTAACCGTATAGTTTTCAACGCCTATATGAAGTGGCTTATAAGGCTCGTAAGACTTGGACTCTAAGCCATCAGAAGTTTTAAGTGAGGCTTTAACATTTAGATCATAGGCTGATCTTGCATTGATATCAAGCTCTTGATCAAATGTGCCTTTTGCTATATCTGCAGCTGATAGAGTATATGTTGCGGTCTTGGTTAGTGTATGGTTATCTGGATCAGTGTATTTAAACTCTACCGTATCTCCATTTCTGGCATCTTCATTAAGATAAACTTTAACCGTAGTAGATCTCTCACCGCTTTCTGAGGTTTTTATATCTTTATTAAACATGATACCTCTTATAGCATCGATCTCAGCATGTGCCGTATCGCTTACTGTTTTACTCTCACCAAATGTGTCAGTTAGAGTAACTTCGGCTTTTGTTTCTTTATCAACTGCGATAGTAGCATCAAGTTCAAGTGGATTATCCCTGCCTAGTGTAATCGGATGCATAGGATCTGCTATATTTTTTAAAGTAGTTTTACCATTAACGTCTTTTCCTATAACTTCGTAATGATTAGTCGCGGTAGATCCATCAGGATTCGTTATCTTGACATCTATCTTATCACCAGCTACAACACTTCCTGGGATAGAAACATAAACCTTTGAAATTTTACTACCTGACTCATCTCTTGAGATAATGCCATTATCATTTTTATCAGCAACTATGCTTACACTTAATCCCGCTTCACTTAAAGGTGCAAGTTTAGCTTTTGCTTCGCTGCTAGTTGTAGTCTCAGCACCATTTGTTATAGTAGCTACTGCACTAGTTTCACGACCTGGAAGCATAGCAACGCCAGGAATTTTTATAGTATTGTTTGCTAACTGTGTAGTAACATGAGTAGTATCATCTGTAAGTGAAATTTTACCATTGGCAGTTTTTGAAACTGTATAAGTTATGGTTCTAGACCCTGTTGTACCATTAGCTTGAGGTTCTTTTATTGTTACTGCTACCTTATCACCATTTGTGACATTATGCGGCACCTGAACGCTTATAATTGTCTTTTTTATATCATTGTCCAAAATAGCTTCATCTCTGTCTATTACATTGTCTCTACTTGCATTATCTTCAACAAATTCAATCTTTAAATTTTTAGTATCTACTGATTCTAATGTAGCTTTAGCTGTTTTTGTTACTCCATTTATAGTAGCTTCAACCACTGCTGGATGATCTTTATCTATATGAACACCAGAAATTTTTAGTTTATTGTCTGTTGGAAGTAATTCAGTGTGATTATCTGGAAATTTTAGAGTAATGCGATTGCTGACATTTGAAACAATAGTATATTCTTGTTCTACTCCGCCATTTACCTTGACTTTTATAATATCGCCACTATTTACAGTGGTTGGGATTTGAAGTGTTGCCGAAGTGGTATTTAATTTTCCATCCTTCATGGCTTCATCTCTACTTAGAACTCCGTTTCTATCTTTATCCTCATCAATAAATAGCCTAAAGCCTGTTCCAGAACCGCTACCTTGAGCATCAAGCGTAATATCGCTATTTGTCTCAACCTTATCAGCACCAGTATTATCAGTAACCTTGGCATTAATGATAGTCTTATGATCTTCTGTTAAGCCAAGTGTATATTTGACCACCTTATTGCTATCAGCATCATCGGTAATATCAAGCTCTTCACTGCCATTTTTGGCTATCAATTTGCCGTTATTGTCTTTTACTATCTCATATATCTTGGTCGTTTTATTGTTTGGCGTGTCTTCGTTGTGTGACTCTACTATTAATTTATCACCTAAAACAAAATTTGAAGGAAGCTTGATAGTTGCTATAGTAGTCGCTCCAGTTGCCTCTGTGCTGCCCAAAATACCATCATTATTGGTATCTTTTTCAAAAGTTATCTCCATGTCTTCATGAAGCTTTTCAAGAGTATTATGATTTTGAGCTTCGGCCTTCTTGCCGCCACTTGTATCGGTGGTCTCAGTAGTTACATTGATGGTCTTGCCAGCAATGATCTCTACGCCAGGAATTTCTATCTCATTTTTATCACTTGCAGTTATAGAAGCATGAGTAGAAGTATCTTCTAGCATGATTTTACCGCTTGGGTCTCTACCTGTAACCTTATAAGTTTTAGGTGAAGTGCCATTATCTATTTTTACAGTTACCACATCACCAGCTATAACGTTATTTGGCACTTTTACTATCACTGTCGTTTTATGTAGGTCGCCATCCGCGTCCTTGCTCTCTGCTCTCGTTAAGGATACGTTACGGTCAGTATCCTCTTTGAAATATACCGCCATATCATTTATATTTGAGATAGTAACCGTGCTTGTATCTTCTGCATGCTGAATACCATCTTTATCTTTTATCTCAGCTGTTACTTTAGTTTCTAGACCAGTTGCTGTTTTAATGCCAGAAATTTTAAAGCTTCTACCATCTGTTTCTGTATCTATTTTATTGCCATCGCTATCTTTTACAAAGAACTTACCATTATTATCTTTTCCAATAGTGTATTTTATTTCTCTAGCAGTAGCTTCATTTGGCTCTTTTATAGTTACAGTTAGTTTATCTCCACTTACTGCATTTTTAGGAAGCTTTATAGTGACTGTTGTACTATTAAGATTACCATCATTCATAGCTTGCTCTCTGCTCATACTCCTAGTGCCATTAGCCTCTTCAAAGATAACTTCAGGTTTTTTTACATATTCTAAACTGGCCGATACTTCTGACTCATTTATAGATGTATGCCTATCTGGATTTAAATTTGTAACTTTGGCCTTAATAGTCGTATCTTCTCCATGCTTTAGTTGGATACCAGAAACATTGATGATATATTGATTATCTCCTGCTTTTATAGGCGTTAAAACATTAGAAGTTCCATTTTCTGTTACACTAGTTACAACACCTTTACTATCCATATGTATAGTAAATTCTCTTGTATAAGTTTTAGAAGGATTATTTACAGGATCATCAGGATCAGGTCCAGTAATAGTTAGCGTAAGCTTATCGCCATTATCAATTTTATTTGGCAGAGTAATCCTTGCTGTGGTTTTATTTACTTCATTGTCATCAGTACTTTCTTGTCTTGAAATTTCATGAAGAGTCTTTTCTTCTGGTAATGTCATTTCTAAATTTCTACCAATAGGCATTACACTATCTTGATCTGACTCTTCGCTTTTTCGAACATTGTTTTTATCTACCACATGAACACTAGCTGATGTTCTTACATCTGGAAATATCGGAAGAGATGTATTTACTTTTTGATTATCAATCATCTCTTGTGTAAGAGAAATTTCTTTTGTTGTATCTTGCTTAGTTAGTGGATCGGTATATGTTATAACGATTTTATCGCCAATAACTACATCTTTTGGTAGAGTTATTTCTACTGTCGTACTTCTAAAGTCGTTATCTTGCTTATTTTCATTATCATATAGATAGATATTATCATCTGTATCTTCAGTAAATTTCAAAGTCGGTTTTACATCAAGAGTAGTAGAGTCACTTGCAACTGCACTTCTCATCGTGTTTGTACTATCTGCTACGTAAGCTTCTACTTTTGAAGGCTTACCGTGCTCAACTGGCATATTACTTATCTTATATCCATTATCTATTATGTTTTGATCAATAGATACATTTTTAACCTCAGTTGTGCCATCAGGCTTTGTTAAAGTCACGTGAAGCACATCTCCGACAATCACATCTTTTACAGTTATAAGTACTGGAGTTTCATTTAATTTACCATCTTTAGCATTTTCAGTATATGTTAATAGATTATTATCAGGACTGTTATCCTCTGTAAATTTAACCTCTGGAGCACTAAAGCCACTTGAAGTTACGCTATCTTCACTTCTACCACTAACATTTCCTTGAAAATTTGTAATAGTTGCATCAACTTTTGAAATTTTACCAGTCTGTATTGGAGCATCAAACTGATAACCATTGCTTATGATAGTTGGAGTGATAGGAATTGTTTTATTTTCAGTATTACCATCTGGCTTAGTTATAGTGATATTTAGTATATCTCCGGCCCTTACTGTGCCATCATTTGGAATTGTAATAAGAACTTTTGACGTATTTAAATTTGTATCGCGTGCATGCTCAACCCTACTTAAAGTACCATCGTTATTAAGATCGCTTATAAAAGTTACAAGAGGATTGCTTGGGATTATAGTATCATCTCCACCATTGTATCCGCTTATTGGGCTATCGTATGATGCAAAAGCTCTGTTTGTATCACTTAAATTTCTATATGTTGCATTAATGTTTGAGTAGTGACCACCCTCAGCAAATTTAGCGTCACTTAGGCTAACGCCATCTCCACCACCAGCAGCAGTATTTCCACCAGCTGCGGTCTCTTCAAGTTTTGTTAGATCTCCACCATTTAAAATAGCATTTTGCAAATCACTAATATCTGCCAAGCCTTCTGCGCCTATAGTACTTTGATTTAAAGCAAGTGTATCATTACCTACGATCGTAATCTCTTTTCCATTATTTGAAACAATTGTTATTTTATCAGCGGCATCACTTGTCTTGATGCTCTCTCCCATATAAAGGATGTCACCTACTTTTAGCTCTCTCTCATTTCCGTTTTGATCGATAGCAACTGCCTTGCCACTAATAAATTTTACTACTCCAGCTTCTTTAGCCAAGAATACTCCTTATTATTATTTTGTATTATTTAAATTTTTACGTGATTATATACTATCTTTATAAGATATAACTTTATATGAGAAATTTTATCTTTTAAGAAAAAAATATATTAAATAAATATATAAATTCCAAATGTCAATAGTTTGTAAAAAGCGAATTCTGAGCTTTTATCAAAAAAATAGTTTTTTGATTGTCAATATAATTAATCAAGCAAAATAT